>CABSZQ010000145.1 GCA_902482195.1 uncultured Haemophilus sp. | reverse complement strand
GAAGAATATGTAGAAAAATTCACTCAAGGTGCAGTAAAAGGAAAAACTGGTTCTTTAACCGCTCTTCCTATTATTGAAACTCAAGCTGGTGATGTTTCAGCATTCGTTCCAACCAACGTAATTTCGATTACCGATGGTCAGATTTTCTTAGAATCTAACTTATTTAACTCTGGTATTCGTCCAGCGGTAAACCCTGGTATTTCGGTATCTCGTGTGGGTGGTTCTGCACAAACTAAAGTAGTGAAAAAATTAGCTGGTGGTATCCGTACTGCATTAGCTCAATATCGTGAATTAGCGGCGTTTGCTCAGTTCGCATCTGACCTTGACGATGCTACCCGCAAACAACTTTCTCACGGTGAAAAAGTCACTGAATTATTGAAACAAAAACAATATGTACCGCTTAGCGTAGCAGACCAATCAGTGTTGCTTTTCGCGGTTGAGTTTGGCTATTTAGAAGATGTGGAATTGCAAAAAATTGCAAGTTTTGAAGCCGCACTTTTAGATTATGCTCGCCGTAACCACAGCGAGTTTATGGCTGAATTGACCAAAACCGGTAATTACAATGATGAAGTTAAAGCATCATTAAAAGCGATTTTGGATAACTTTAAAGCCAACAGCGCGTGGTAAAAGTAACGGAGAAATAAGATGGCAGGTGCAAAAGAGATAAAAACCAAAATTGCCAGTGTACAAAGTACACAAAAAATTACTAAGGCAATGGAAATGGTGGCAACCTCGAAAATGCGTAAAACGCAAGATCGTATGGCTGCTTCTCGTCCGTATTCTGAAACAATACGAAATGTTATCAGCCACGTCTCTAAAGCAACTGTTGGTTATAAACACCCATTTTTAATTCAACGCGAAGTAAAAAGAGTCGGGATCTTAGTGGTCTCGACTGACCGCGGAATGTGTGGCGGTTTGAACATTAACTTGTTTAAAACTGTGATGACAGAAATCAAACAATGGAAAGATAAAGGTGTTACTGTTGAATTGGGCTTAATTGGCTCAAAAGGTATCAGCTTTTTCCGCTCATTAGGATTACCTGTTCGTGCACAACTTTCCGGTTTGGGTGATAATCCGGCAATGGAAGATTTAATCGGGGTCGCAAACGACATGTTTGATGTCTATAAAGACGGCGAAGTAGATGCAGTTTATATTGCCTACAATAAATTCGTTAATACAATGGCACAAAAACCCGTTTATCAACAATTAATACCATTACCGGCATTAGAAACTGATAATTTAGAGCAAAGACAAAGCACCTGGGATTACCTTTACGAGCCAGAGCCAAAAGTCTTATTAGACAGTTTGCTTACTCGTTATTTGGAATCACAAGTGTATCAATCTGTGGTAGATAACCTTGCTTCCGAGCAAGCTGCTAGAATGGTAGCAATGAAAGCGGCAACTGATAATGCAGGTAATTTAATCAATGACTTGCGATTAGTTTACAATAAAGCCCGTCAAGCAAGTATTACAAATGAATTAAACGAAATCGTCGCCGGCGCGGCAGCGATTTAATAAAAGAGGAACGGTAATGTCAGCAGGAAAAATTGTACAAATCATCGGTGCGGTGATTGACGTTGAATTCCCACAAGATGCAGTACCAAAAGTTTACGATGCATTAAAAGTTGAATCAGGTTTAACCCTTGAAGTTCAACAACAATTAGGTGGCGGCACAGTTCGCTGTATCGCATTAGGTACATCTGATGGCTTAAAACGTGGCTTAAAAGTAGAAAACACTGGTAACCCAATTCAAGTTCCAGTAGGTACAAAAACTTTAGGTCGTATCATGAACGTATTGGGTGAACCAATCGATGAGCAAGGTGATATTGGCGCGGAAGAAAATTGGGCTATCCATCGTCCAGCACCAAGCTATGAAGAACAATCTAACAGTACGGAATTACTAGAAACTGGTATCAAAGTTATCGACTTAATTTGTCCATTCGCAAAAGGTGGTAAAGTAGGTCTATTCGGTGGTGCGGGTGTAGGTAAAACCGTTAACATGATGGAATTAATCCGTAACATCGCGATCGAGCACTCAGGTTACTCTGTATTTGCGGGTGTAGGTGAACGTACTCGTGAAGGTAACGACTTCTATCATGAAATGAAAGATTCTAACGTATTGGATAAAGTATCATTAGTTTACGGACAAATGAATGAGCCACCAGGTAACCGTTTACGTGTTGCGTTAACCGGTTTAACTATGGCTGAAAAATTCCGTGATGAAGGTCGTGATGTATTATTCTTCGTGGATAATATCTATCGTTATACCCTTGCTGGTACTGAAGTATCTGCGTTATTAGGTCGTATGCCATCTGCGGTAGGTTACCAACCAACATTAGCAGAAGAAATGGGTGTGTTACAAGAGCGTATCACTTCAACCAAAACAGGTTCTATCACCTCTGTTCAAGCGGTATACGTACCTGCGGATGACTTAACTGACCCATCTCCGGCAACAACCTTCGCGCACTTAGACTCTACAGTTGTATTAAGTCGTCAAATTGCGTCTTTAGGTATTTACCCTGCGGTTGACCCATTAGATTCAACTTCACGCCAATTAGACCCACTTGTTATCGGTCAAGAGCACTATGATGTAGCACGTGGCGTACAAGGTATCTTACAACGCTATAAAGAATTGAAAGATATCATCGCAATTCTTGGTATGGACGAGTTATCTGAAGATGACAAACTTGTGGTAGCACGTGCACGTAAAATTGAACGTTTCTTATCACAACCGTTCTTCGTTGCTGAGGTATTTAACGGTACTCCAGGTAAATACGTTTCTTTAAAAGAAACTATCCGCGGCTTTAAAGGTATTTTAAACGGCGAATACGACCATATTCCAGAACAAGCGTTCTACATGGTCGGTACAATCGACGAAGCGCTAGAAAAAGCCAAAAATATGTAATCACTTCAAGTCATTTGAAGGAGAACAAAAATGGCGACATTTAACCTAATAATAGTCAGCGCAGAGCGAAAAATCTTTGAAGGTGCTGTGAAACAAATCCAAGCAACAGGTGTGGAAGGTGAACTAGGTATTTTACCAAACCACACCCCTTTGATGACGGCGATTAAGCCAGGGATTGTTAAATTCACCCTTGAAGATGGCAATGAAGAAGTTATCTATGTTTCAGGCGGCTTCTTAGAAGTTCAACCTAAAGTAGTAACAGTACTTGCCGATGTTGCAATTCGCGGTAGCGAGTTAGATGCAGATCGTATTCGTGAAGCAAAACGTGAAGCGGAAGAAAATATTGTGAATCACGCAGTTGATGTGGATCATGATTTACTTGTAGCTAAACTTTCTAAAGAGTTAGCGAAACTTCGTGCTTACGAACTTACTGAAAAACTCGTTAAATCAAAACGATAAGTTAATGATAATAAAAAAAGAGCGGTTATTTTGACCGCTCTTTTTGTTTTTTATCGTAAGAAATATCGATACGCTTTACTTTCACTCACATCTTCATAAACATAGCCGAGTTCAGCTAAAGCTTTTTCAAATTCTGCGTTATCTTTTTCGCTTAATTGGAAAGCCGCAAGAATATTACCGTAATCAGCTCCATGTGCACGATAATGGAATAATGAAATATTCCAACGTTTACCCAAAATTTCTAAGAATTTAAGTAAAGCGCCTTTTTGTTCTGGAAATTCAAAGCTATAAAGTCGTTCATGATGATTAGAAACTCGTCCACCCATTAAATAACGCACGTGAGTTTTCGCAATATCATCATCAGACATATCTTCTACATCAAAGCCGTTTTTCGTTAAATCAGCAATAATTTCCGATTTTTCAGCTTCATTAGCCGTGCGCACACCAACGAAAATACAGGCTTTTTGATTATCTGCATAACGATAACTGAATTCTGTTACTGCACGATTACCAATAACATGAGCAAATTTTAAGAAACTACCTGGTTGTTCAGGCATCGTTACCGCCAGTAAAGCTTCACGGTTTTCACCAATTTCACAACGTTCTGAAACATAACGCAATGTATGGAAGTTAAGGTTAGCGCCAGATAGAATTGCCGCCATATTTTTGCCTTCCAAATTATTTTGTTTCACGTATTTTTTCAAACCGGCTAGACCTAGGGCACCAGATGGCTCTGCGACAGCACGCACGTTTTCAAATAAATCTTTCATTGCCGCACAAACTTCATCGCTGTCTACTAGCACCATACCATCTAAATATTTTTGACATAAACGGAATGTTTCATCACCAATACGTTTTACCGCTACACCATCAGCGAATAAGCCAACATGTGCTAAATCTGTAGGTTCACCTTTTTCTAAGGCTGCATTCAAACAAGCTGAATCTTTGGACTCGACACCAATGACTTTGATTTCCGGCATAAATTGCTTGAGCAAAATGGCTACGCCAGCGGCGAGACCACCGCCTCCGACTTGCACAAAGACATAATCCAAATCGGCAACTTGTTGCAACATTTCCATTGCCAATGTGCCTTGACCTGCGATCACCAATGGATGATCAAACGGTGGAATAAATGTCATATGTTTAGATTTTGAAAGCTCAATGGCTTTAGCTTTGGCTTCATCAAAATTGGCTCCGTGTAACAACACTTCACCACCAAAACC
>CABSZQ010000144.1 GCA_902482195.1 uncultured Haemophilus sp. | reverse complement strand
ATCTATTCCTGTACTCACATAAAAAAGGGGCTCGAATCCTTATTAAAGGATCCCCCCTTTAAGGAAACAGTGATGTCTGTAAAAACATTTGAAAAATTGACCGCACTTTTAGATGAGCATCAAGCTCGCTATCGTGTCGTTGAACATCCGACTGCAGGAAAATCAGAGGAAGTGGCTAAAATCCGTGGTACAGAATTAGGACAAGGGGCAAAAGCGTTAGTATGCAAAGTAAAGGGAAATGGCGTAAAACAAGCGGTATTAGTGATATTGCCGGCTGATCAACAATCTGATTTAAGCAAAGTGGCGGCCTATTTAGGCGGCACGAAAGCCTCTCTTGCTAGTCCAGCAGAAGTAGACGCCCTAACTGACTGTGTATTTGGTGCAATTCCGCCTTTTAGCTTTCATCCTGATTTGTTATTAATTGCCGATCCTAGCTTACTGTCTCGTTATGATGAATTAGCATTTAATGCAGGTACGTTAGAACGCTCTATTATTCTCAATACACAAGATTATGCCTTAATCGTTCAGCCCACATTAGTGGATGTAATAAAAACCGAATAGAGAAAAGATTGGTTGTCTTTCATTTGATTGATACAATGCTTCCGTTTTTCTATTAATTGGACATCTCATGAAAAAATATCTTAAAGCATTTATTCTTTTCCCGTTGATTATTCAAATTATCGGCACTGTTGCCTTAACATTCTCGAATAATGATACTGATCAAATTCAGAACTCAGTGCTTTCTGTCTTTATTGTGGCTGCAGTGCCGACTTTTCTCATTACGCTTTGGGCGGCATTTCACCGTTATGCAAGCTACAACGTGAAAGCTATTGCATTAATTGCAGGATTAATCGGATTTAGTTATACCGTCGTGGCAGGATTCTTTTATGCCACACTCGTTAATGACATGGGATTTGGCGAATGGTTACGCGCAGGAGGATTAGAAATTACCTGCTTAATGGCCGCAGGTTTAGCGCTTTATTCTGTGATGGTATTACCGCTCTTATTACCTAAAGAACGCCCACTATAAGGCGATTTGAGGAGAATATTGAGCAGTTAAATCCACCAAATCTGCTAATGAAATTGACCGCACTTGATTGTTTTCTGGCAAAAGTACGGTTAAATTTCGGGCTAAAACATCCTGCTCCAACACAAAACATTGCCCTTTGCATTGAGTAAACATTTCCCCATACTTCACAGCTAACAACACGCCATCTTGCCATAAAACCACCGCATCATTTTCCGTGATTTCAGTCAAATAACGTTGAAGGTCTGTCTCAGAATAATGAGCTTGAGAAAAGGTATAAAGCATAATATTCCTTAAAACGTAAACACTTTTTCTGCTTGGCTAAGTTTATTGATCAGCGAAGTGCGGTCAATTTTTTCAGCAGAAATAATGAGTTGTTCTGTTTGCAAATTGTATTGGTCGAGCGAATCGGCGCAGACAAAGCGCTGTTCAATATCGTATAAATCCAATAATTTAAAGGTACGAATAAAGTCTTTTTGTAACAATAACTCAGGATTTTGTCCATCGAGTAAATTTAATACGCCATCATCGATAAAAAAGACACCGATTTCCTCTTCATCACAAAATGCTGTCGCAGCAAGCAAAGCATCTAAACCTTCACGAGAAATCGCGTTTCCATGCGGTGCGGTACGAAATAAGAATGCAAGCTTCATAATGTCACCACCCGATCTGCTTTTAATGCCATCGCCATAAACTCGCCTAAGCCTGTAATCTCAAAACCTTCTGCCAAATTGGTTTTATCAGTCTCTTTTGCTGTAAGCGCATCCACTACGCCACGACGTTGTGAAGCGGCTACACATAAATGCAAAGGAATATGATGTTGCGCTGAAAAGGCTTGCCAAGCTTGCGTCAGATTAAACTCATCATTGGTAGGATAAACCAAGCCATTGCCATTACTCACACCGTCTTGGAAAAAGAAAATTTGGCTAATGGCATGCCCTTTTTTGAGTAAAGCTTGGGCAAATTGATAGGCAAGAAAAGCCCCTTGTTTTCCATAAACAGGACTTTTCACGGCGAGAACATAGTTCATTACTCTTGCTCTTGTTTGATTTGACGAATATACAAATACACGGTATGGCGAGAAATCGCGAGGCGATCAGCCACTAAATTGATGGCATCTTTAATATCAAAAATGCCTTTTTCGTAAAGTGAAATCACAATCTGACGGTTCTTATTATTATTCGAAACCGAGCGATCTGCATTCACTTCTTCAATGGTTTTTTCTACCGTTTGTGCCACCAATTCTTCCACTGAACTTGCAAAATTGACGGAAGAGGTTTCATTTTGTTCCTGCGTTGGCATAAAGGCCTGCATAAATTGAGAAACCGGCACATCCAAATTAATATTGATACAAAGTAAACCAATAATACGCTGCTTGCTATTTCGAATGGCGATGGTCACAGACTTCATCAACACATTGCCTTTCGCACGCGTAAAATAAGGCTTAGACACACTTTCACTTTGCATATTACGCAAAGATTTCAAGGCTAAATCCGTAATTGGTGAACCCACTTGGCGATTAGTATTATGCCCGTTGGCGATACAAATGGCGGAATGTTCAATGTCTTCCAAAGAGTGTAAGACGATTTCACAATGTTTGCCAATCAACGCGCTCACGCCATCAACTACTGCTTTATAGGAAATCAGAATAGTACGATCTTCATCGGTGAAAGGTTGTCTATCGGTTAGTATCATTTTTCAAATCTGGTAGGGAAAATGACCGCACTTTGGACAAAGTGCGGTTAAATTAAGGATTATTTTTTAGGGTTAACGTCTAATACTTCAACGTCGAAGTAAAGTGTTGCATCAGGTGGAATTGAATCGCCTGCACCTTGTTTGCCATAAGCTAATTCAGGTGGAATCACTAATTCAATTTTACCGCCTTTCTTCACTAACTGAAGACCTTCAGTCCAACCTTTGATCACTTGGTTTAATTTAAACTCAACCGGTTGACCACGTTCAACAGAGCTATCAAATACTTTACCATCTGGTAATTTACCAGTGTAATGTACTTTCACAGTATCTGTTGCTTTAATCGCATCACCTTTACCTGCTTCAGTGATTTTGTAAAGTAAGCCATCTTTAGTGCTTTTTACGCCATCTTTTTTCGCAAATTCAGCGCGGTATTTATCGCCTTCTTCTTTTGCAGCTTTCGCTTGTTGTTCTACTTTTGCTTTCGCTGCAGACACTAATTGCTCTTGAATACCATCTAAGGTTTGTTGAATTTTTTCGTCTTTACGAACATCAACTTTACCTTCTAATGCATCTTTTAAGCCATCTAAAATACGCGCATTGTCGTATTGAATCACTTCTTTTTGAGCATCCACTAAATCTTTTACTTGGTTACCCATTAATGCACCTACAGCATAAGACGCATCACTTGCGCTTGGCGCTGCTTTATCTTCTGCAAAAACAGAACCTGAAACAACCGCACTTACCATAAGTGCAGCAAGAGAAAGCTTTTGAATTTTCAACATTTTGCTTGATCCTTTATAATAGAAACAGAATAGCGAATAGGTTAAATCGGATTGACCAAATTCACAACATTTTTTTAAAAATTAGAGAAATTTTATGCAAAATCAACAAATTTTAGAAGATCGCATCGCCGAACTTGAAATGAAAATTGCTTTTCAAGAACAACTTTTAGACGAACTCAACCAAGCATTAGTTCAACAACAGTTTGATATGGATAAAATTCAACTTCAACTCCGCTATCTCGCCGGCAAATTAAAAGATATGCAACCTTCTAACATTGCCAGCCAAGCAGAAGAAACGCCTCCTCCACATTATTAAAATGTAATAAAACCATATTTTTAGCTAAATGCGTGATCTTCATCACAAATTCATGAAAAATATTTTTATTTTATTGAAAAAATAACTAAGTGTTTTTATGGTTACCTCTATAGTTGTAAGCCAAATAGAGGATGTAAAAATGGCAAAGTTAGAAATAAAAAATATTACAAAAAAATTTGGTGACTTTTACGCAGCAAATAATATTACTTTTACCGCTGAAGAAGGCGAGTTTGTCACCTTATTAGGACCAAGCGGCTGTGGTAAAACCTCCTTATTAAAATTAATCGCTGGATTTCATGTGGCTGATGAAGGTGAAATCCTTATCGGAGGAAAAAATGTTAACAATGTTCCTCCAGAAAAACGCAATACAGCCATGTGTTTCCAATCTTATGCCCTTTTCCCTCACCTCAACGTTTCTCACAATATTTGCTATGGTTTAAAGCAACGTAAAATTGATATTGAAGAACAAAAACAGCGTTTAAATCTCGCATTGAAACAAATGGATTTAGAATTTCATAAATTGAAATTACCTAATGAGCTTTCTGGTGGTCAACAGCAACGTGTCGCATTAGCCAGAGCCATGGTCACTCGTCCAGATGTAATTTTATTTGATGAACCGCTTTCCAACTTAGATGCCAAATTACGCGAAAGTGTACGTTTTGAAATTAAGCAACTCTCAAAACAATACAATTTGACTAGTATTTATGTGACTCACGATCAGGCTGAAGCCCTAACTATGTCAGATAAAATTATTGTGTTAAATAAAGGTGCTATTG
>CABSZQ010000143.1 GCA_902482195.1 uncultured Haemophilus sp. | reverse complement strand
GCAACAATAATCGGTACAACAATCGAAGTAACAACAACACTTGTTGCAACCAAGGCAGTCGCCGCCGGAACAATTTCTTGGAATTCAGGAATCATTTGGCCAACAATCATGGGGTTGGTAACAGCGGCCCCGGCCGTACTCGAAGCAGCCAATCCGGCAGCCCCATTGCCGCCACCAATAACACGATCAGCCAGTATAAGAGGAATACCCGTAACCACAATAACCCCGAGACCCAGCATAATGCCAAGAAGGCCAGTCTTGAAAATGACCGTAAGGTCAATCGTATTGCCTAAAGCAAATGCAAAGAAGGGAATCATGATGGTAGCAGCCGGCGTAAAGAAATCACGGAGTTCCGGATCCAGGTTGCCAAGAATAAAGCCAATAATAAACGGAAGAACAGCACCCACAAAAAGGTGTGGTTCAAAATATGCAGCACCCGTCGAACCAAGAATCATCATCGTAACGAGCGGGCCCGATTCGATAGAAGTCAGTACAAAAGCACCGGCTTCTTCTTTTGTCCCGTATTGCTGCATCAAAGATGCATACAGACCACCGTTTGTCATATCCATAGAAGTAACAATAGCTAAAGTGGACAACCCGGCAAAGAATCCGGTCTGGATCATCCCTTTTGGCATGAAAGCGACACAAATGAATCCAACAATCCAAGCTACAATAATTTTTGTAACTACAATGGTACCCGATTTCCGAAGGACGAGACCGGCATTTTTATAGTTAATGCTGGCACCCATGCAGAAGAACCATACCGACAGAATTGGCACCGTACCTGTAATCAGGCCGTTAGTAAAAGATCCAAAATATTTACCGGCACCGGGTGTAAAGGTATGACACAAAGCCCCAAGTAAAAGTGGTACCAACATCAATCCACCAGGAACATTTTTGACAGCTTTTAAAATATGCATAATGAATTCCTCCCTGCTAAAAATTTATTTCATATTTTTAATTTCAATGTGGTCCATATCGTCAAATTCTTTATTTTCGCCGCCCATAGCCCAGATAAAGGTGTAATTATGCGTACCGCAGCCACAGTGCATGCTCCAAGACGGACTGATAACAGCCTGTTCATTATGCATGACAAGGTGTCGCGTTTCCTGTTCCTGCCCCATGATATGGAATACAGCCTGATCTTTAGGTACTTCAAAATAGAAATAAATTTCCATCCGGCGTTCATGTGTATGCGGCGGCATACTGTTCCAAACACTGCCTTCGTCGAGAGCCGTAAGTCCCATGCAAAGCTGACATGTTTCAACAACATCAGGATGAATAAATTGATTAATAACACGTTTATTTGCTAATGCTGCGTCTCCGCAAGGTCTTTTATTCGCATCTTTAATGGAAATAAATTTGGTTTGGCAAGCCTTATGAGCCGGTGCAGAAACCATATAATACTTAGCCGGGTTGTTAGGATCATCAGAAGCAAAAGTAACTTTTTTCGTCCCCATCGTGATATACAGACAGTCTTTTGGTCCCATGTTATAAGTCTGACCGTCTGCTACAATGGTGCCAGCACCGGTTCCGACATTAAAAACACCAATTTCACGACGTTCAAGGAAATAGTGCGTACCGAAATTTTTCCAGCAATCAATCCCTTTATCAATAGGAACAACTTCATTCACCGGCATGCAGCCAACCGCTACCATACGATCAACATGAGAATAAGTAGCCATAACTTCATCGGGACGGAACAAGGTGTCAATAAGGAATTCCCGACGAATGTCTTCCGTCGTGTACTTTTTAAAATCCTGCGGGTTTGTAGAATAACGAATATCCATAATAATACCTCCGAACAATAATAAATAATTTATTTTAAGGATAGATAAGGCAAAACATCCTTATTCACTAAATAGGTTGGGACTCGGCCTTGTAAGACTTCAATAATTCCCATAGCCGCTTTGGTCTTCATTTCTTTATTTGATTCCTCAGAATACCAAGAAACATGAGGAGTCAATACAACATTATCCATTGACAGGAATCCATTATCTGATCGAATCGGTTCAACTTCCAGCACATCTAAACCGGCCCCTGCAATTTGATGATTCGTTAAAGCCGTTTGCAGTGCTTTCTCATCCACCAGCGGACCTCGTGCCGTGTTAATTAAAATAGCAGAAGCTTTCATCAACCCCAGCGTATCCGAATTAATACAGTGATACGTTTCTTTTGTAAGGGGTGTATGGAGAGATATAATATCTGCTTCACGAAGCAACTGATAGAATGGCTGGTATAAGACCCCCATCGCTCTCATCGATTCCGGCTGTACATAAGGATCGTAAGAAAGAACCTCTAGCCCAAGAGCCTGAGCTTTAACGGCCACCTCGCGAGCAATCTTCCCAAAACCAACCAAGCCCAGTTTATGCCCTCGAAGGCGCCAAATAGGCTGTGCAATCGCATAATCCCAATGCCCTTGATGAATCGAGTTATGAAGGAAAGTAACTCGCCGCCAACAATCAAGCATTAAAGCAATCGCTTGCGTAGAAACTTCATCAATACTGTAATCAGGTACATTGGCAACACAAATATGGTGTTTGGTAGCTGCCTCCAAATCAACGTTATCCACTCCGACACCATAGCGAGCAATCACTTTTAAATTAGGAAGACTGCTCATTATCTTTTCAGTGATATGGGCATATTGAACCATCAACCCGGCTGCGTCTTTGCAGTTCTTTATAATGTCATTTTCTGAATGACTTTGAGTCGGTATAAAGGGAATACCTATCTCACGAAACATTTTTTGTTCTATCTCCAAGGAGGGATAGTCGTATTCAGTGATATACACCGTATCCATAAATTGTCACCCGGCTTTCCAGAATGGACCTCATTCACGCATTGCATTCTTTTATATGATAAATCAAAAAAGTCATCATATGTATACGTTTAAATTCATCAGATGTTTCTTGTGATTATAATAGCATTTTCCAGCTTAATTAGCAATATATCCTATTTATGTATGATGATTTAATATAATTCATCATACACCCATGACTTTTACATAACATAAATTCACCATATTTTTAATTAGTTTATATATTCGTATGATGAATAAGATGATATAATATTGTATAAATAAGAGATAACACTTGATAAGGAAGGGGTTTTTATGGTAAAAAATAAAGCGCAGTCTATGGCAGCCCAAACAGCAGACTTATTGATCGAATATATAACCACGAACCAGATGATTCCAGGCGATCGAATGCCTACGGAAGCTGAATTAATCGAAAAAATGGGCGTCAGCCGATCAACGATCCGTGAAGCCATACGTATCCTCAGTGCCCGCAATATTTTAGAAATCCGCCAAGGATCCGGAGCATATATCTCTCCACGACGGGGCGTTCCTGACGATCCTTTAGGACTCACTTTTATTTATGACGCCGATCAACTCGCTATCGATTTATTGGATGTCCGAGTCATGATTGAACCTAAAGCCGCTATGCTGGCGGCAATGAACGCTACAGAAGAGCAGTGTCGTAAATTAAGGGATCAATGTACACTCGTAGAAAAATTAATACAGTCAAATGCAGACTACGAAAAAGAAGATGTCAAGCTGCATACGATGATCTGCGAAGCCAGCGGTAACCGTATTCTCATCAATTTATCCTATATTTTAACCTCCTCTGTTAGGAAAACGATTGTCGCCACTTCTGATTCCCTAAAAGACAGCAACACGTATATCTATCACCGAAAAACAGTAGAAGCAATTGCCCGTCACGATCCTATCAGTGCTGAAAATTCAATGATATGCCACGTCGGAGCACTGCGAGAGTTCATTGTAAGTAAAATAAAAAATCACCAATGATATCATAAAAAGCCAAGCCTTTCCTAGTAAAACAGCTAGAGAAAATCTTGGCTTTTAACGTCTGTCATTTATTATAAAATCCGTTTAAAAACCCGGGAACTTTAACGGCCTCCCATTGATAGATTTTATTGATAAACGGCATTTCATCTATATCTAAAAGACAGTAAAAGCTGTTTCCTATCACAGAATAATTCGGTTTTCTCTACTACTTTCAGAAAAACTGCACCACTTTCTTCGACGATGACAAGGTCATCCGGAAAATAAAGAATATGTTGGCAACGCTTATCAAATTTGACATATGTCAGCTATCTAACTATAATAAATAGCGTAAAGGAGGGATTTTATGCCGAGACCACCGCGGTGCCGACGTGTTTGTTCACTGCCTGTTTCATCAGCCTTCGGACCGGTTGACCGACGTCAGTCGGACGATACGGTTGCCATGGGAATCGATGAATATGAAGTCATCCGCCTCATCGACTGGGTCGGACTGACGCAGGAAGAGTGTGCCGCTCAGATCAATGTAGCTCGCACGACGGTGACCGGTATTTATAATTCAGCCCGCCACAAACTGGCCGACGCCCTCATTCATGGCAAAGACCTCGTCATCGAAGGCGGCCATATTCAAGTTTGTGAACGTTCCGGCTCGTGCCATCACGACTGCTGCCGTGCCGGAAAGAAAAGTTCAAAGGAGAATGATCCCAATGAGTGAAAATTGTACACACGACTGTTCCAGCTGCGGCAGCTCCTGCGCACAGCGCAACCAGCCTCAGAGCCTCCAGGCAGCGCCTCACGAAGGTTCTCAC
>CABSZQ010000142.1 GCA_902482195.1 uncultured Haemophilus sp. | reverse complement strand
AACATCAATTTAATCATTCCACGCGATAAATTAATTGTGATTACAGGCTTGTCCGGTTCGGGCAAATCCTCTTTAGCATTTGATACGCTTTATGCGGAAGGTCAGCGCCGTTATGTGGAATCGCTCTCTGCTTATGCACGCCAGTTCCTTTCTTTGATGGAAAAGCCGGATGTGGATTCGATTGAGGGCTTGTCGCCAGCGATTTCTATTGAGCAAAAATCCACTTCTCATAACCCGCGTTCAACCGTGGGCACGATCACAGAAATTTACGATTACCTGCGTTTGCTGTTTGCTCGCGTAGGGGAGCCGCGTTGTCCTGATCATGATGTGCCATTAACGGCACAAACCATCAGTCAAATGGTGGATAAAGTTTTAAGTCTGCCAGAAGAAAGCAAAATGATGTTGCTTGCGCCAGTGGTGAAAAACCGCAAAGGTGAGCATGTTAAGCTGTTAGATAGCTTGGCGGCACAAGGTTATATTCGTGCAAGAATTGATGGTGAGATTTGTGATTTATCTGATCCACCAGAACTTGCTTTACAGAAAAAACATACCATTGAAGTAGTGGTAGATCGTTTTAAAGTGCGGTCAGATTTAGCCACACGTTTAGCAGAATCCTTTGAAACAGCTTTGGAGCTTTCTGGTGGTACAGCAGTTGTGGCGAATATGGATAATCTTAAGGCTGAAGAATTCGTTTTCTCGGCAAACTTTGCTTGTCCGCATTGCGGCTATTCCGTACCGGAATTAGAGCCTCGCTTGTTCTCATTTAATAACCCGGCAGGGGCGTGTCCGACTTGTGATGGCTTAGGTGTTCAGCAGTTCTTTGATGAAAGCCGAGTGGTGCAAAATGAAAGCATTTCCCTCGCAGGTGGTGCGGTGAAAGGTTGGGATCGTCGTAATTTCTATTACTATCAAATGCTTACCTCGTTAGCGAAACATTATAAATTTGATATTGAAACGCCATACGAAGATTTGCCTCAAAAAATTAAAGATATTGTGATGCACGGTTCAGGCAAGGAAGAAATTGAATTCCAATACATGAACGACCGTGGCGATGTGGTGATCCGCAAACATCCTTTTGAAGGGATTTTGAATAATATGGCGCGCCGTTATAAAGAAACGGAATCCATGTCTGTGCGCGAAGAGTTGGCGAAAAATATCAGTAACCGTCCTTGTGCAGATTGTGGTGGTTCACGTCTTCGCCCTGAAGCTCGAAACGTGTATATCGGCAGCATTAACTTGCCGCAAATTTCAGAGAAAAGCATTGGTGAAAGCCTTGAGTTTTTCCAAGGGCTTACCTTAACCGGCCAAAAAGCACAAATTGCAGAAAAAATCCTGAAGGAGATCAAAGAGCGGTTAGAGTTTTTAGTAAATGTGGGTTTGAATTATCTTTCCCTCTCTCGCTCAGCCGAGACCCTTTCGGGCGGTGAAGCACAACGTATTCGTCTTGCGAGTCAGATTGGTGCGGGCTTAGTAGGCGTCATGTATGTGTTGGATGAACCTTCTATCGGTTTGCACCAACGAGATAATGAGCGTCTGTTAAATACGTTGATTCATCTGCGTAATTTAGGCAACACCGTGATTGTAGTAGAGCACGATGAAGATGCTATTCGAGAAGCCGATCATATTATTGATATTGGCCCTGGAGCAGGTGTACACGGTGGCCAAGTGATTGCTCAGGGGACAGCCAAAGAAATTATGGCGAACCCGAATTCGATTACGGGTAAGTTCTTATCGGGTGAAGAAAAAATCGAAATTCCAAAAAAACGAACCGCACTTGATAAAAGCAAACTTCTAAAATTAAAAGGTGCGACAGGGAATAATCTGAAAGGTGTGAATTTAGAGATCCCAGTGGGCTTATTTACTTGTATCACAGGGGTGTCAGGTTCAGGCAAATCAACGCTAATTAATGATACGTTATTCCCATTGGCTCAAAATGCCTTAAATCGTGCGGAAAAAACGGGTTTTGCGCCTTATAAATCCATTGAAGGCTTGGAATATTTTGACAAAGTGATCGATATTAACCAAAGTCCAATCGGTCGTACACCACGTTCTAACCCTGCAACTTACACCGGTTTATTCACGCCAATTCGTGAATTATTTGCGGGCGTACCAGAGGCGCGTGCGCGTGGTTATAATCCAGGACGCTTTAGTTTTAACGTACGCGGTGGTCGTTGTGAAGCATGCCAAGGTGATGGCGTGCTAAAAGTGGAAATGCACTTCTTGCCGGATGTGTATGTGCCTTGTGATCAATGTAAAGGTAAACGCTATAATCGTGAAACCTTAGAGATCCGATACAAAGGTAAAACTATTCACCAAGTGTTAGATATGACGGTGGAAGAAGCCCGTGAGTTTTTTGATGCCATCCCAATGATTGCGCGTAAATTGCAAACCCTAATGGATGTAGGCTTGTCTTATATTCGTTTAGGTCAGTCTTCTACCACGCTTTCAGGTGGTGAGGCACAACGCGTTAAGTTAGCGACAGAGCTTTCAAAACGCGATACCGGTAAAACCCTTTATATTTTGGATGAACCGACAACTGGTCTGCATTTTGCCGATATTAAACAACTTCTCGAAGTGTTACACCGCTTGCGCGATCAAGGCAATACTATCGTGGTGATCGAACACAACTTAGATGTGATCAAAACCGCAGACTGGATTGTGGATCTTGGTCCAGAAGGGGGCAGTGGCGGTGGTCAAATCATTGCAACAGGCACACCAGAAGAGGTCGCTAAAGTCAAAGGCTCGCATACCGCGAGATTCCTAAAAGACATTTTGGCAAAAGGCTAGAAAAACTAACCGCACTTTTGAACATCATTAAAGTGCGGTTATTTTTTTGGATGTTTTTAATGTTTGCTACTGAACGGTGGTTTAGCAAACCAAATGAGAACAACCAAGGAAATGAACGTTATCGCGGAGACAAAGAAGATCTCGTTAGCACCAATAATAAAGCCTTGAGCAGTGATTTGTCTGGCAATATATGATGCCGTTTGTTCTTCACTTAAACCAAAACTCCCCATAGTTTGGAAGAATTGTTGGGAAATCGGATTATATGGATTAATGACTTCTGTGAGTTGCGTGTGATGCACGGCTTCGCGGTTATACCAAATAAAAGTAGTAAGTGATGTGCCTATTGAGCCGGCAAGGGTTCGGAGAAAATTAAATAAGCTCGACGCCGAAGCCATTTTTTCAGGTGGTAAACCTGAAAGGGTAATGGTTGTCAGTGGCATAAAGAAACAAGCAACGGCTAAGCCTTGCACAAATTGCGGTAATGCCACATCCATAAACGTCATTTCAGGTTCAAAGGTCACAGCTCGCCAATAAAAGGTGAGCGCATAAACCATAAAACTGACGGTGATTAAAATACGCATATCAATTTTATTGCCGAATTTCCCGATAATCGGTGCAAGTAGAATCGGCAATAATCCTACTGGAGCTGCCGCAAGTCCCGCCCATGTTGCTGTATAGTTGTAAACCTGTTGGAGCAGAAGCGGGATAAGCACGACCGTCCCTGAATACACCAAGAAAGCAAGGCTAGTCGAAACACAACCTACGGTGAAATTTCGGGATTTGAATAAGGAGACATCCACAACTGGATTATCGTCCGTGAGTTCCCAAATGATGAGGGCGATTAAACCTACCGCAGCGATAATGGTAAGTACGACAATTTCAGTGGAATTAAACCAGTCTAGCTCGCGGCCTTGATCCAGCATCAATTGCAACGCACCTACACCGAGCGCTAACAAAATCAGCCCAATAGTATTAACTGGTTGATGAGAAATTCTGCTTTCTCGGCCTTCTAAAATTTTCCAACTGATTAAGACAACGGCAAGCCCAATCGGAACGTTGATAAAGAAAATCCAACCCCAGTGAATATTATCGCTGATCCAACCGCCTAAAATCGGGCCACAAATTGGGGCGACGACGATTGTCATTGACCAAAAGGCCAATGCCATTCCTCGTTTTTCAGGCGGGTAGTTATTCAATAATAAGCTTTGAGAAAGGGGGATAATTGGGCCGGCTACCGCACCTTGAAGGACGCGAAAAACGATCAACATTTCCAAGCTATTTGCAATACCACAAAGCCAAGAGGCTAGCACGAATAATAGCGTTGCGATTAAAAACAACCGCACTTCACCAAAACGTTTTGCCAGCCAGCCCGTGATCGGAATCGAGATAGCATTTGCCACACCGAACGAGGTGATCACCCACGTTCCTTGGCTCGATGACGCACCCAAATCACCCGCGATAGTTGGAATGGCTACATTGGCGATGGTGGAGTCTAGCACAAGCATAAAGGTGGCTAATGAAAGCACCAATGTAAGCATCGCTAACGCACCGCCTTGTAGCGGTTTGAAATGAGATTGCGGCATAACGGAACCTAATAGCTATTATCGCGAATAATAGATTCGATCAAATTATTGACCGCACTTTCATCATATTGCAGTACATTTGTGGAATAAAGCGTTGTAGCAGGCGCTTGGTCACGCAAGGTTTCACCCTTACTATCACTCACATTTACTTTCACAGTGGCAGAAAGACCGATGCGTAATGGATTTTCAGCCAGTTGTTGCGGATCTAATTGAATACGTACAGGCACACGCTGCACCACTTTGATCCAGTTCCCCGTCGCATTTTGAGTGGGTAATAATGAGA
>CABSZQ010000141.1 GCA_902482195.1 uncultured Haemophilus sp. | reverse complement strand
CTATTAATCATAACACGATATCGTGTTATGATTAATATAGAAAGGAGGTTGACTAATGGAAAAAGAAAAAATAAGTTTTGGATGCAAGATAATCATTGTTTTGCAGATAGTTACAATTGTCGTTCAGCTTTTGAACTTGCTTAAATAGGTGGTGTTAGCATGATTAATCTAGATAGCCCTGATATTTTGACCGCACAGGAAGCTGCCAAAATATGGGGCAAGAACGAAGCTTACGTTAGAACTGCTCTTAAACAGAATCCTGATAAGTTCCCTGATGGCTCTGTAAGACGCTTCGGCAAGGTAATCCTTGTAACGACACAGGGAATGGAAGCAGTGACAGGAATAAAGGACCCTAGAAAACTTAAAAATCGTCGTGGAAGTTTTGACATGTCCTAGCCTCTTGCCTATAGTATAAAAGTGCATTACCATTTCTGACTTTGGATAATACACTGTCTTCAACCTTGAAGAACTTGGCATAGACATAGAATACTTTTACACGAGTAACGAACCCGCTCAGAGATGCGGGTTTAATAATACGCTGTCCGAATCAGAACAAACCAAAGTGTTGCTGCATGAGCTGGGCCATGTCCCGCAAACGGACTATGCAGGCTTGTACAACTGCTCTAAACCATCACACTTCAAGATGGAAGCTGAGGCTACCGAGTATATGCTTAAAGAAGAGGTTGAAACTTATTTGATGGAAAATGATTTGGATTGTAAAAGCATTAATCCGGTCGTTTTCTTAGAAAACAGGCACTTATCATTGCGCTATGCCCCGGTGGTCGAAAAAATATTATTGGAAATATAAAAAGGAGAGAGCGTTAGGGGATTGCTGCATTTGTTAGAATGTGAGGTGGAAAATAATGGAAAGATATGATTTGGACAACCTAACTGAAGAAGAAGTTATGGATTTGATATCATATGAGAAAAATCCAACGGATCCATTGGAGTATAACGAAGTATATTCTCAAATTATCGGAACATTGACATATTCAAGTAAATCATACAGATGTGGAGTTATCGACAAATCAAGAAAAATTATGTATTCATTGAATATTCATACTACCCCAGTTAATACAGTTTTTTCAATCGGGCTAATGATTATTGAAAACCATAAACACTTAGTTAGATTTGATTTTGGAGAAGGTTTGAAACATACGAACAATATAGGGACCGATGATGAAGAGGTAATTCATGGCTCTCATGTTCATTTTAATTCTCCTGCCGGAAAGTATGAGTCAAAGAATGTGGTTCCCATAGGCAACATAGAGAACTTTTCAAACATAAGAACAATAATTAAAGCTTGGGAAAGATTTATCAAGTATGCTAACATCTTAGACAAATAATCTATAGGGAGGTGTAATCATGGCTAAAGCGAATATTTTAGAAAACAGTTACTATAACTGGCTAAAAAAAGAACTTGATTTCAAAGATATCTCCGATGGATATATTTCGATATCAACTCCTTTCATTGACACAAACTATGACAACATTAGCCTGTTCGCTAATTTTACGGATAAGAATCATGTTACTGTTTCTGATTTCGGATATACTGTTTTTAATCTTGAGGAATTGGATATTAACATTAACAAAAGAAACAAAACCGTTTGGAGTATATTTGAGTCTACTTTAAATAGTTTCGGCGTCACAAACGATAATGGCAACCTTTCAATTACAACAACGTTAGACAAGTTCCCTATTGCTAAAACCAGGCTTTTAAACGCAATATTAAGATTAAATGATCTAGTTTATCTTAGCAAAGAAACGGTCAGCTCTTCATTTAACGATCTCATCGGAGAATTTTTGACTGATAGCAACGTTTTATTTACACCAGATATTGAAATTCCTTCAAGCCGCGGAATTTCATCGCACTTTGACTTTTCTATTCCGTCCAAAAGCGGTAATGAGCGCCTGGTTAAAACATGCGGTCGACCAAATGATATAAACCAGGCTAAGATTTTTAATTTTGACGTCAAACAGACTAGTAGCGTTCGAGATGCATACTTTATATTCCTGTTGAATGACTATACACATAAGACTGAAATAAAAGACAATATGTACTCTGTTTCACTAATCGATGTTGAAGATAAAGCTAAAGTATCCGGATTTAACGCAATCAGGAAAGAAAATAATCTTCTCGTTAATGCATAGTAACTTGAACGGATTAAAAGAAGAAGCAATTGCTTGATTTATAAAAAAATCGCATCCCCTCCACCAACGCCAATCGGAAAGGGAATGCGAATCAAAAAACAACACCTAAAAGGTGCGCTATTTGTATACTCTATTTTACCACGGAGAAAGAAAGTTTTGAAAATGGCAAGTTATAGAAAACTAAAAAGTGGCTGGAAGGTTACTATCAGTCAGCGTGACGAAAACGGGAAATTAAGGCAGACAAGCAAGATGCACTATTTTTAGACTACTACGATCAATGGGAGACACATATAAAAGGCCTAAAGTGCAAACAAGCACTCTTCAAAGATTTAAAACCGTGCGTAACCTCATAGAAAAATATTTTTATGGTAATTATATAAATCTGAGAGTTCGATTCAAGAGTATTTGCCGATAAAATACAGTGCTTTTGCTTTGACTTTTAGCATGATCAAATCTAAAAAAACAGTCAGAACCGATTAAACTGCCGCTCTGACTGTCCGTATTCTGATTTGAAGCTTTTTTGTCTTTTTTATCTCACCGTTTACCAATCATTTAACCACATATCCTTTGGACGGCTTGCCATTTTCAAGCTTAACGATTGTGATTGCTTTTTTCGGATTATGCTTTGCATCCATCGTCGTATCGCCCGTCACGCCCTTAAAGTTCTTGATTTTCGCCAATCCTTGCTGAATCTTGACGGAATCAGCAGATTTTTCAGTTTCGATTGCCTGTTTGATCATATAAACGGAATCGTATGACAATGCTGCAAACGTTGGCGAATCTTCACCGTACTTGTCCTTGTAAGCTTTGTTGTAAGATGCGACTTTCGGATTAGAGTTTGCAGTAAGTACCGTGAATGCCGTCGTGTAATAAATGTCCGTTGCATTCTCTGCACCGGAGATTTTGACCATCTTGTCATCAGACATTCCGTCAGCGCCCATAATCGGCTGCTTGATTCCTGCTTCACGCGCCTGCTTGATGATTGCTCCGCATTCCGTGTAGTATGCCGGAACGTATAAAACGTCAAACTTCTTGCTCTTGATTGAAGTTAAAACCGAATTGAAGTTTTTGTCTCCGGCTTGGAAATACTGAGTATCAACAACTGTCCCTTTGAAGTATTGCTTAAAGGCTTTGGCAATCCCGATGCCGTAGTCGCTCGAATTATCGGCTAAAATTGCTGCACGTTTGGCTTTAAGCGTTTCATATGCAAATTTTGCTGCAGAACTTCCTTGATAATCACCTTTGAAATATGCTCGAAAGACATACGGATGAACTTTGCCGTTCTTATCAAGCGTAAAGTCAGGAGCAGTGGCCGATGCCGACAAGAACGGTACGCACGTCTTATTTGCGGTCGGAATCGTTGCCGTTCCGTCATTTGTAGTTGCAGGACCGATCGTTGCGACAACCTTGTCCTGCGTTGTCAATTGCGTTGCAACCGAGGAACTGGTCGATGTCGAACTCTTGTTGTCACGATAAATCGCTTTGATCTTCTTCTTTTTTCCGTTGACGTTGACTCCCCCCTTAGCGTTGATTTCATCAACAGCAAGCTGAATGCCGTTTTTTTCCTGTTGCCCGTATCCGCCGGCTGAACCTGAAAGTTCCATGTTAACGCCTATTTTGATCGTATCGCCTGCCTGATTGCCTTTGGTTGCGGCCGACGTTTTCGAAGTACATCCTGCCATAAAAGCCGAACACATCATAATTGCTGCTGCAAAGCCTGTCATTTTCTTAATTTTCATATGGAACCAAACCCCTTCATAAGTTGTACTCTGATTAATTAATTTTCGAATCGGCGGGAATAAAAAAAGCCCTCGTTCCGACAAGCTGGAACGAAGGCTTTTTAAACCCCGGGAGCCCTCATTCCGAGCGTACTCAAACAAGGACTCACCAACATAAGATGTCAATCTCTTACGTCAACGAATCCTTGCGAATAGTAGGAGGGCACGAGAAGAAGCGCCTTGAAACATATTTGATTTTTTAAATTTGATAAATCCCATTTCAATCGCTCCTTTCACAATTAATTTCCTGTATCGATTTGAATAATGCCATTATAATTACAAATAAATTAATTGTCAATGTGTTTTTTGTAATTTTATGTGATTATTTACATTGTTTATTTTAACAGGCAAAAAATTACTCTGAATTTATCCAAAAGAAAAAGGTTCCCAAAATTCTTTCAAAAGAATTTGGAAACCTTAAACATTTAATTAGTCAGCAACAGGGTAAACAGATACCTGTTTCTTGTCGCGACCTTTGCGTTCAAATTTAACAACGCCGGCTGTCTTGGCAAACAAAGTATTGTCACCGCCCATACCAACGTTTACGCCTGGGTAGATGTGAGTTCCGCGTTGACGGTAAAGAATTTCTCCACCGTTAACCGTTTGGCCGTCGGCACGCTTTGCGCCTAAACGCTTAGAACGTGAATCACGACCGTTTGATGTGGAACCGCCCCCCTTTTTGTGGGCGAAGAATTGCAAGTTCATAAACATATCGAGTGCACCTCCTCTGTGCAAAACTATTTCACATGTATATAT
>CABSZQ010000140.1 GCA_902482195.1 uncultured Haemophilus sp. | reverse complement strand
CACGGGTTTCAAAGTTTTGGAAGAATTTCTCAAAAGACATTCCATCTACTGAGCGATAGAAAGAAATTGGATCAGCAGAATTAAGATCAGCTGTCACTAAACCATATACCATACCTACAGACATAAAGAGTAATAATGCACCGAAGAATGGGTAGATACGACCGATGATTTTATCAACTGGAAGTAATGTCGCAAGAATATAGTAAATGAAGATGATACCAGTCCAAACACTGATAACTGTCGCTTTATCCATACCCCAAACGGTAATACCACCTGCTTCAGCTACTTGATGGATTTCTTCGGCATTGCTAATAGAAATGCTACCTGATGCAGCACCGAACACATCCATTGTAATCGTACCCATTAATTGAGCAGGACTTGCTACGAATACCACACCGACTAATAATAAAAGCACAACAGCTAATACGTTAATGAATGCTTTAACTGGACGACCTAAGTATTTACCTGCAAGGTTTGGCATAGATGCCCCACCATTACGTACACTTAACATCCCGCAGAAATAATCGTGTACCGCACCAGCAAAGATACAACCCACTACAATCCAAAGCATTGCAACTGGTCCGTATAACGCACCAAGAATTGGACCAAAGATTGGACCTGTACCTGCAATGTTTAATAATTGAATTAACCAAATCTTAGTTTTAGACATTGGCATATAGTCAACGCCATCATTCATGGTATAAGCTGGCGTTTTACGGTTTGGATTGATCACAAAAATGCGCTCAATTACACGACTATAAAAGAAATAACCTGCAAGCAATAACGCCACGCAGAAGAAAAACCACAACATAAAAAATACTCCTCAGGAATAAATGAATACCGAAATTTAGTCATATACTAGACTTCGTCGGCGGTATTCTAAGTGAAAATCATCAAAATCAAAATTTTAATTTTTACATTGTTTCAATTTTGTGATCCATATCACGTTTATCATTCCGTTTTTTTCACTTACAATAGGCATATAAATTAAAATAATTAATAAAGGGTTATCAATGGCTCTCACCCGCTGCCCAGAATGTCGTAAAAAAATCAGCGAATCTGCTCAATTTTGTCCAAATTGTGGGTTTTCTTTTAAAGAAGAAGATCTTGAAATTTACAAACAAAAACTCGAACAACGACGCCAACAAAATGCCGAAATTAATCGAAAAAGCACTAAACTTCACCTTATTTGGTTGGCTATTTTTACTATCGTTATCTTATTGGCAAGTTGGCTAACTGGAGAATAAAAAGTGCGGTCAAAAAACAATGAGAATTTTGACCGCACTTTAATTAGAACCCTATCCGCCTTGTCGTTGCAGAAAATGCTGGTTTCACTTCACACTCACCTTGTAATGCGCTCAGCCAATCTTGCACCTTTTGAAAAGGAGAAAATTGATGACGACGAGCCACCGCAGCAAAATCACCAGGTGTCAGCAAATTAAGCGATTCAATCTGACCTAAATCCTCTTCCGATAACAACGGCAACCCTAAAATTTCTGCTTGTTGTTTAGCAAAATCTAAACGTTGTGGCAGCGTCAAGTAACCAAACTTCAGTTTCAAATCAAAACGGCGTAAGGCGGCAGGATCGAGTACCTCAATTAAATTTGTTGATACCACCATTAAGCCCTCAAAGCGTTCAATTTGTGTTAGCATTTCATTGACTTGTGAACGTTCCCAGCTTCGGTCTGCGCCTTCTCGAGAAAATAAGAAAGTATCTACTTCATCTAGTACTAATAATGCATTATCGGCTTTCGCTTGTTCAAAGGCTTGAGCAATATTTTGTTCTGTCCCACCTACATAACGATTAAGTAAATCAGAACCTTGTTTTAACAACAGTGGCATATCCAACTCCTCAGCAAGCCATGCTGCCCAAGCAGTTTTTCCTGTTCCCGGCGGGCCATAGCAACAAATTCGCCCTTTTTTCGACCGTTTTAACCCTTCACTAATGCGATGAATATTGTCATTACAAGCCACATAATCCAAGTTATAGTCGGCTTTGCCTAAAACAAGCGGTTCAATTTTCGGTTTATTTTGCGATTTTAACGTTTGATTAAACATCATGAGCAAAGTCTCAGCAAAATTTGACGTATTGAGTTCCTTTGCCACCCGAATTGTGCGGCTTAAAATCGCCGGCGTTAATGACCGCACTTTAGCAAAATGCTGCACATAAGCCGGACTTAATTTTCCCTCGGCTAACTGCGTAATGAGTGCTGATTTATTTTTCAACGGCAAATCAGGCATTTCTAAAATAAAATCAAAGCGGCGTAAAAAAGCAGGATCTATGCCAAAAACAGAATTAGATAGCCAAATCATCGGCACATTGTTATTTTCTAATAATTGATTCATCCAAGCTTTATTCTGCTGCGCCACTGATTTCTCAAAGAAACTACCACGAAAAACATCTTCTATTTCATCAAAAATCAATAATGAAGATTGTCCTTCTAATACCTTTTGTGCAAAACGGCATTTATTCAAACGATCTTCAGCACTAATCACATCTCCATCGCTATCCATATAGGTAATGTTATGCACTGAAACACTCAATGCTTTAGCCAATAAAGTGGCTAACTCCGTTTTGCCCGTACCTGGTGCACCATAAATTAAAATATTCACACCTTTTCTATGAGTCGCAAATGAGGACTGAAGATAATCTAGCATCATTGCTTTCATCTCTCCTAGATAAGCAAAGTCGTCTAAATTTAAACTTGTTTCAATCGCAGGTTGAGTGCAAGATTTTAATAGAGTCTGTTCATTTAATGGTTCTGAAATAAACTCATCAAAATCCAACATTTTGCCCCAATCCAAATATTCATGGATTCTATCTGGATTATAGTTTCGAGTGAGCAAGCCATAGCCTAATAGTTTTCCTTTATCTTTTAAGGCAGAAATAATGTCTGATTTAGGTAAGTCAAATAAATTTGATAATACCTCACCTAGCTCTGCCAAATTAGATTTTGGCAAGGCGCCACTCAATTCTTTCAATGGCTCATACAACTGTAACTGAATAGCCAAACGAAAAACCATCCGTTCTGCCACATTTAATGACAATAATTGAGTCAATTTATCGATATTTTGTTGAATAATGGGATTCTCGTTTACGCAAAGTGCGGTCAATTTTGGCAATGTTTTATTTCGAGCTTGTAATAATTTTTTCACTTTCTCACGAAAATTATCACAATTCTCCATTTCACTTGGTAAACCTAAAGCTTCTGCAATATTGTCATATCGCCAATTATTCTCATGAAAAACCTCTACGAAACCTCGATATTCCAATAAAAGTTGCAACATTAATTTTTCGGTATATGGGGAAACTGATGGGGGGTTAAGTTTGAATTTAGACATAATCATCACTCCAATAAAAAATGCTCAAACCTAATTGGTTTGAGCATAGTTTAAGAAGTAGAGCGACGGATTATGTCGTTAGGAATTTAAAGAAATGTCATATCGTTCTTTTAAATACTTTATCATTAAGTTCTTACGATACTGGATAAAGTCTATGTAATTATTCCATACTTCACTATCCAAATCAGGAATAAAATCAAATTTTTCTTTAAGCTCTGGATGAGACAATAAAAATTCTTTCGGAGATTTATTCCATTTATAAAGATTTACACCTGCAGGTAATATTTGGAAATTCCATAAGACATCAACTTCATTTTGATAAATCTCATCATCAATACCTCTATTCATTGGAAATATATGATCAATATGAGGTTTATTTTCCGTAAAATTAAATGCTCTTCCTGGTTGTAACATTTTTAAAGCAAACCAAGGCTGCCAAGTAAAGTTACTTTCATTTAATTCACCTACACGATTTTTGGATACTGCAAATGCTTTGATTTCACTTAGAGGAAATTCATGTTGATTTTTTGCTGCTTCTGTAGCCAAACGAGAAAATTCGTTGACCATTGTCTGCGTATTCCAATCCAAAATTTGTGAAGATAAAAAGTATTGATGAACAGCTTTCATTTGCTTTTTATGTTCGTCATTATAATTATCACTCCATTTATAATTATGATTAATCTCGTTTCGTCTAATTAAATAAATTATCATTGGCAATATAGCTGCCCATCTAGGTATGATATAATTATGGTTTATATTAAACTCGCTTCTTAAATAATTAAAAAAATCAAGAAGAGGAATCTCTACATCTTCTAATTTACTATTAAATAGATCAAGTTCCTCATCAGTTCCCTTGAAGTAGCGATCATCTACGCGAATTGTCCCCTTAATCAAAAGATAAAGTAATTGCAATAACTGTTCTGAAGAAAATTCAATATCATATTTTTTAATTTTATTAGAAAGCTCCCATAATTTCTCTTCAAAATCATAATATTTTGCCTTTATTTTACTTAAAACCAATTCTACTGAAGTCAACGAAACTCCTCCAATATTTAATCGACGAAAAACTTCATTTGCCGTATCAGGACTACTTGCTTTAATTGGGAAATAAGCAATTTGTTTTTCATTATCTTTCTCATATTGGAAATCTATATTTTTCTGTAAGATACGAAGCGCATAATCTATTCCGTCGGTTTGTCTGAATTTCCCCGTAAAATTAATCTGCAATACATTTTTATTCTCTATCACTATTTTCACTCCGTAATACTTTTCAAAGTCTTTCATAATATTAGGAAAAGATTCGTCAGAGAAACAGATAAGCCCTTCTTTCCATCGATAAGGATTATAATCTTCCACTTTAGTCATTAC
>CABSZQ010000139.1 GCA_902482195.1 uncultured Haemophilus sp. | reverse complement strand
GATGAGGATTCAAGGTTGATTCTTGTAGACACACCACAATGTCGGGCTTTTCTGCACTTTCAGTTTTACTCTCAGCCTTTTCATTTAAAAGTGCGGTCATTTTTTCTTTAAATTTTTGGCTATTACCTTCAAATTCTGGCACTTTAAAGAATACACCACGACAAGACATAGGCAGGTTTAAGAAAACATCTCGACCATCATCCGGCAATGAGTCTAACCAGACTTTTGTTGCATCTGGATCTTTAGAATAATGCCATATTAAACCAAAACTCGTTGCTGCAAGTATTGCTGCAAATACACGAAATCCAGTTGAGGCACTTTCTACATCTGACCAACCGAAGACTGCATAGCCAAGTAGGCCTAATAGCCCTAATACACCGAAAATGGCCCCTTTATAATGTAAGAGGGTTTCCCAATTTCGCCAGTCTGTCACAAGCCAAAAATCTGAAATGAGTAAAGGTTGTTTGTAGTAATGAATTTTCATTCGATGGAATAACATCAATACTACAAAAAGTACGGACGCAAAATTCAATCCGCGTTGCCATTGACCTGTTATCGCAAACATTGAACTAAACAATAAGACGAATAATGCAATCGCAAAAAAATATGTCCAACGATAATGCGAATTGACGATAAAAATCACCGTCGCAATAAAAAATAAACTCAGAAAAATACTTGGAATCATAATAAATAAATTTGATTAAATGTTATTTGACACTTTCAGCCACTAAACGCTGAATCAGCTTTAAATTGGCTGGTGGGAATTGCCCTGCATCAAGCTCACTTTGTTCAAGCCAAAAACCTTCCTGACCTTCTCGACCAAACGGCTCGCCAATCCATTCAGTGACCAGATAAAAACTAAAATCTAAAATTTTGGTTGGATATTCAAATTGAAAACGTTCGTACAGCTCAGCATTTAAAATGTGAATGCCAATCTCTTCTTCCAATTCTCTTTTTAAGGCTTCTTCAGGGGTTTCACCTGCATCAACTTTACCGCCTGGAAATTCTAATGCCTGCGCAAAATCTTGCCCTTCTAAACGCTGGGTCAAATATAGCTGCCCAAATTCATTACGAATAATCCCTGCCGCAACTTGAATGATAGGCTTACTCATCGTTTTTCCTTATCTCGAAAGTAGAAAGAGCGGTCATTTTTAGCGGTGTTTTAAACACGCAAAAATTTAACCGCTCTTTACCTTAACTAAGCATATCGGGCTTTACTGCCGTGACAATGCTTGTATTTTTTACCTGACCCACAAGGACAAGGTTCATTACGTCCAATATGACGATCAGAATAGTCCTCGCTTTGAGCTTGCTCTGTATTTTCATCTACAGGTTGATGAGTTAATGCTTCACGTTCAGCCATTTCTTGACGTGCACGTTCCGCTTCTTCAATCTCTTCCTGTGTACGGACTTTCACGCGAGTAAGTGTCGTAATCACATGATGTTTTAAAGAATCCAACATTTCAGTAAACATACGGAAAGATTCTTTTTTGTACTCTTGTTTTGGATCTTTTTGCGCATAACCACGTAAATGGATACCTTGACGTAAATAATCCATTGCAGCCAAGTGCTCTTTCCAGAGTTCATCAAGGGTTTGTAACATCACGCCTTTTTCGAAATGACGCATGGTGTCTTCACCCGCAAGCGCTTCTTTCGCTTTGTATTCATCTTCGGCTTCTTGAATAATACGCTCACGCAAGTTCTCTTCGTGAAGATTGTTATTTTCTTCCAACCAATGTTCAATTGGTAACTCAAGACCAAACTCTTGCGCTAAACGCTCTTCTAAGCCTTTAATATCCCATTGTTCTTCCAATGATTGTGGCGGAATATATTGGTCAATCACATCATTAAATACATCGCTGCGAATTGCTTTGATAGTCTCTGAAATATCATCGTTATCGAGCAAGTAATTACGTTGTTCGTAAATTGCATGACGTTGGTCGTTAGCCACATCATCATATTCAAGCAAGTTTTTACGACCATCAAAGTGGAAGGCTTCTACTTTCGCTTGCGCCGATGCAATCACTTTAGCGAGAAGTTTAGACTCCATCGCTTCACCTGGTTGGGTGAAGGCTTTACGCATCATATTTAATTTACCTTCATTCAGATAAATACGCATTAAGCCATCTTCCAAAGAAAGGTAGAAACGTGAAGAACCTGGGTCACCTTGACGACCTGAACGACCACGCAACTGGTTATCAATACGGCGTGATTCATGACGTTCTGTCCCGATAATGTGTAAGCCACCAGCTTGCATCACGATCTCGTGATTTTTCTCCCACTCAGCTTTAAGTGCCTCAATTTGCTCTGGGGTTGGATTCTCTAATTTTGCAGCTTTTGCTTTCCAGTTACCACCGAGGATAATATCGGTACCACGACCCGCCATGTTAGTTGCAATGGTTACTGCACCTGGCGCCCCTGCTTCCGCAACAATTTCCGCTTCTTGTGCGTGGAATTTTGCATTCAATACGTTGTGTTTGATACCCGCTTTATCTAACGCTTGAGAAAGCATTTCAGATTTTTCAACTGATACGGTACCGACAAGAACTGGTTGATTGCGAGCGACACAGTCTTTGATATCTTCAATAATTGCATTGAATTTGTATTCTTCATTCTCAAACATGACGTCCGTACGATCATCACGAATCATAGGACGGTTTGTTGGGATGACGACAGTTTCCAAACCATAAATTTGTTGGAATTCAAAGGCTTCGGTATCTGCAGTACCGGTCATACCTGCTAATTTGTCATAAAGACGGAAGTAGTTTTGGTAAGAAATCGACGCAACAGTTTGGTTTTCACTCTTAATTTCTACGCCTTCTTTTGCTTCGATTGCTTGGTGTAAACCATCAGACCAACGACGACCCGCCATAGTACGACCAGTATGTTCATCGACGATCACGATCTCACCATCTTTCACGATATAGTCTACATCGCGCTCAAATAAAGTATTCGCACGTAACGCTGCCATAACATGGTGTAGCAATACAATGCGCGCTGGTGAATAAAGAGAATCACCTTCTGGCATTAAACCTTGTTCAATTAACCAATTTTCAACTTTTTCTTGACCACGTTCAGTCAAATACGCTTGTTTGGTTTTAAGATCTAAGGTGTAGTCGCCTTCACCGGTATATTCTTCCGTATCTTCTTTTTCTTGCTTAATTAAATTCGGAATTAGTTTATTTACCGCAATATAAAGTTCAGAGCTGTCTTCTGCTTGGCCTGAAATAATCAATGGTGTACGCGCTTCATCGATTAAAATTGAGTCAACTTCATCCACTAAGGCATAGCCTAAATGACGTTGGAAACGCTCTTCTTTGGAATGGGCTAAGTTATCACGAAGGTAATCGAAACCTAACTCGCTGTTTGTCGCGTATGTAATATCTGCCGCATAAGCTTCACGTTTTGCTTCAGGCGGTAAACCAGGGATATTCACACCAACAGTCATCCCCAAGAATTCAAATAATGGGCGGTTAGTTTCCGCGTCACGACGTGCTAAGTAATCATTCACAGTCACAACGTGCACGCCTTTACCTTCCAACGCCATCAAATAGCAAGGCAAGGTTGCGGTTAAGGTTTTACCTTCACCTGTACGCATCTCTGCGATACAACGATTGGTGAGCACCATACCACCAATTAATTGCACATCGAAATGGCGCATACCGAGTACACGTTTACCCGCTTCACGCACGGTTGCAAACGCTTCTGGTAAAATTTGTTGTAAGGTTTCACCGTTAGCTAAACGGCTACGGAACTCGTCAGTTTTTGCTCTTAATTCATCATCACTTAATGCTTCAAAAGCCGGCTCCATTTTGTTGATTTTCGCAACTTGTTTTCTTAATTTACGTAAAATACGATCGTTACGGCTACCAAAAATTTTTGTTAAAAAACTCATAATTTCTCTTTCAAATAAAAAATAAAAAGGATCATCCGATTAAAAAATCGGCTCGTTCAAAGATAAAAGAAAATTAAATGATGGCTGGGCCGGCACGAATAGGGGCAAAAACAGGGAATTCTGCCGCAATAAAGTGCGGTTGAATTTTTTCGTGTTTTTGATTGGAATGGGTTTTGTGATTTGTTGGCTGAGGTTGAACCTGCAATGCTTGACGAATTTCACGCACCGCAATCAACATATGTTGTTCAGATGATGTTTGGTAATTTTCGCCACTCATATTTGATGAAGGCGGCGCCTCCAATCCCTGAGCAACAGGTAAAGCAAAAATCGCAATCATGCTTAACAGCAACTGCGACCAGAAATTTGTTTTACCTTTGTTTGATTTCATCATCTTATTGTCTCTGACAAAATTTGTGTGTATTGTATCGGAAATTCAACGTAAAGTCATTATTGGGGTATTTTTGTGGAAAACAAGCATGAGCGTTATCAAAAAGCCATGAATATTATTGATGTGCTAGAAGGATCACAATTTGCCAAAATCATGCAGAAAGGGTTAATGTTGAATGAACTGAACCAAAACATCAGCCGCCTTTTTCCTCAAGAATTTAAAGGACTTTTTCGTTTAGGCTCCATTACGAATGGGAAACTCTTTATCGAAGTTAAAAGTGCGGTCGTTCGCCAAGGGATTTTATTTCGCCAAAGCGAATTACTCGCCGCAATTCAACCGACTTATCCCGAAGTAAAAGGCTTTGAGATTAAAATCAATCCCGAACTAACCTACTAAACTAACCTTTAAAGATAGCGATTAATTCTTTTACTT
>CABSZQ010000138.1 GCA_902482195.1 uncultured Haemophilus sp. | reverse complement strand
CAGCAAAAGTCGGCGGTACCCTTCGCGGTAACGCCGACGTTGTCGTTAATAATATCGCTGCACTGTCAAAAGCAGAACCGAATCAGCTTACCTTCATTTCTAATGTAAAATTCCGTCCTTTATTAGCGGAATCTAAAGCAGGTATTCTTGTCGTGTCAGAAGCGGATGTGGAATTTTGCTCACCTGAAAGTAATTTACTTATCGTTAAAGATCCTTATGTTGCTTATGCAGTATTAGCTCAATATATGGATACTACCCCGAAAGCCGCTCAAAATATCCACCCAAGTGCAGTTATTTCTGAAAAAGCTTCAATTGGTGTAAATGTATCAATTGGTGCAAATGCTGTTATTGAAGAAGGCGTTGTATTAGGCGATAACGTGATTATTGGCGCAGGTTGTTTTGTAGGTAAATTCACCAAAATTGGTGCAGGTACACAGCTTTGGGCAAACGTAAGCGTTTATCATGAAGTAGAAATTGGACAAAATTGCTTAATTCAATCAGGTGCTGTGATTGGTAGTGATGGTTTTGGTTATGCAAATGATCGTGGTCGCTGGGTGAAAATTCCACAAGTTGGTCAAGTGATCATTGGTAATAATGTCGAAATCGGTGCTTGTACCTGTATTGACCGTGGTGCCTTAGATGCGACAGTCATTGAAGATAACGTCATTATTGATAACCTTTGTCAAATTGCGCATAACGTTCATATCGGCACGGGTACAGCAGTAGCTGGCGGTGTCATTATGGCGGGTAGTCTAAAAGTGGGGCGTTATTGTTTAATTGGCGGAGCAAGTGTGATTAATGGTCACATGGAAATCTGCGATAAAGTCACAGTGACTGTCATGGGGATGGTAATGCGTCCAATTACTGAACCAGGCGTTTACTCATCGGGTATCCCATTACAAACCAATAAAGAGTGGCGAAAAACAGCCGCACTTACCTTGGGAATTGATGGTATGAATAAACGATTGAAAGCCCTAGAGAAAAAACTTGGCTAAGATTTTAAAACGTACCCTAGGGTGCGTTTTATTTTTATACAGAAATATCGTATAATTCCAGCGTTTTATTGTTATTTATTTTAAAGGTATTAGACGTGTCAGAGAATCAAGCAAGTAAAGTAATTGAAGCAAAAGAAATTATGACCTTATTGCCACATCGTTATCCATTTTTATTAGTGGATCGCGTGTTAGACTACAAAGAAGGCGAATGGTTAAAAGCAATTAAAAATATCAGTGTAAACGAACCTTGCTTTACTGGTCATTTCCCAAGTGAACCGATTTTACCAGGTGTGTTAATTCTTGAAGCTTTGGCACAAGCAATGGGATTACTTGCATTTAAAACCCATGAATTAAAAGGTGGCGAATTATTCTATTTCGCAGGTATTGATGAAGCGCGCTTCAAACGCCCAGTATTACCTGGAGATCAAATGGAATTGAACGTTCAAGTGATTAAAGAACGTCGTGGTATTACAGCATTCACGGGTATTGCAACCGTAAACGGTGAAGTAGCTTGTGAAGCCAAATTAATGTGTGCTCGTCGATAATTAAAGAAAATTAAGGGGTAAGTATGATCCACCCAAGTGCAAAAATTCACCCGACCGCGCTTGTTGCTGATGGCGCAGTTATTGGCGAAGACGTTGTTATCGGTCCTTTCTGTATTATTGAAGGGAGCGTTGAGATTAAAGCGCGTACCGTTTTAAATTCTCACATTGTCGTGAAAGGCGACACCGTGATTGGTGAAGATAACCAGATTTATCAATTCGCCAGTATTGGTGAAGTCAACCAAGATTTAAAATATAAGGGCGAAGCAACAAAAACCATTATTGGTAATGGAAACCGTATTCGTGAGCATGTGACGATTCATCGCGGCACTATCCAAGGTGGTGGCGTAACACGTATTGGTAATAACAATTTACTCATGGTAAACGTACATGTTGCCCATGACTGTCAAATCAAAAATAACTGTATCTTAGCAAATAACGCAACACTTGCTGGTCATGTTGAATTAGACGATTTTGTGATTGTTGGTGGTATGTCTGCGATTCACCAATTTGTGATCGTCGGAGCACACGTTATGCTAGGTGGTGGTTCAATGGTTAGCCAAGATGTGCCGCCTTATGTGATGGCTCAAGGTAACCATGCGCAACCTTTCGGTGTTAACCTTGAAGGATTAAAACGTCGTGGTTTTGATAAACCCACCATGCATGCTATCCGTAACGTCTATAAAATGATTTACCGTAGTGGTAAAACCCTCGAAGAAGTATTGCCTGAAATTGAACAGATTGCGCAAACTGAATCTGCAATTAGTTTCTTTGTGGAATTCTTCAAACGTTCTACCCGTGGCATTATTCGTTAATTAACGTTTCTTTTCTCATTAAGAGAAAATGATGAATAACAAAGAGACCGCACTATGATTTGTTCAAAGTGCGGTCGTTTTTTAGGATAAATTTAATGATTAAAGAAAATCCGACTATTGCGATTATTGCCGGCGAGGTCTCTGGCGATATTCTTGGTGCTGGTCTCATTCAAGCGCTAAAACGTCACTATCCGCAAGCTAAATTTGTCGGGATTGGTGGCGAGCGAATGATTGCTCAAGGCTTTGAAAGCTTTTTTGATATGGAAGAGCTCTCTGTCATGGGGCTAGTAGAAGTTCTCAAACATTTGCCGCGATTGCTAAAAATTCGTCGCAGTATCATCGACCAACTCTCTGACATTAAACCTGATGTATTTATTGGTATTGATGCACCGGATTTTAATCTTACCGTTGAACTGAAATTAAAAGAAAAAGGGATTAAGACGATTCATTATGTGAGTCCATCTGTATGGGCTTGGCGTCAAAATCGTATTTATAAAATTGCTAAAGCGACCCATCAAGTCTTAGCTTTTCTTCCTTTTGAAAAAGCTTTTTATGATCGTTTTAATGTGCCTTGCCGTTTTATTGGCCATACTATGGCAGATGCGATTCCATTAAAACCAAATAGAACGGAAGCTTGCCAGACCTTAGGTATTGATGAAAAAGGACGTTATCTTGCCATTTTAGTCGGGAGTCGAGGGAGCGAAGTTGGGTTTCTGACAGAGCCATTTCTAAAAACCGCTTTGTTATTAAAAGAAAAATATCCAGATTTGCAGTTTTTAGTTCCTTTAGTGAATGAAAAACGTCGCCAGCAATTTGAGGAAATAAAGGCTCAGATTGCTCCTGATCTTGATATGCATTTAATTGATGGTAAAGCTCGCCAAGTGATGATTGCTGCCGAAGCAACTTTACTTGCTTCGGGTACCGCAGCGCTTGAGGCGATGTTGTGTAAATCGCCAATGGTAGTGGGGTATCGAATGAAACCATTCACCTATTTCTTGGCAAAACGATTAGTTAAAACAAAATATATTTCATTACCTAATTTATTAGCGGATGAAATGCTTGTGCCAGAAATGATTCAAGAAGATTGCGAACCGCAAAAATTAGCAGAACAACTTTCTCAATATCTTGGCGATGATGAAAGTGCGGTCAAATCTCGCAGTATTTTAATTCAACGTTTTACAGAGTTGCATAAATTAATTCAATGTGATGCGGATAGCCAAGCCGCACAAGCTGTGATTGATTTATTGGAGCAAAACCATGACTGATTTTGTTTATCCTGAAGGTTATCAACTATTTGCTGGGGTGGATGAAGTAGGCCGAGGCCCTTTAGTGGGGGCAGTTGTCACGGCTGCGGTGATCTTAGATCCGAATAAGCCGATTGCTGGTTTGGCGGATTCTAAAAAACTCAGTGAGAAAAAACGTCTTGCACTCGCAGCAGAAATTAAAGAGAAGGCCTTAGCTTGGGCAATGGGACGAGCTGAGCCAGCTGAGATTGATGAATTAAATATTCTTCATGCCTCGATGTTAGCCATGGAACGAGCCGTAAAAGCCTTAAAAATTCAACCGCACTTTGTGTTGGTGGATGGCAATCGTATTCCGCCTAACCTTGGTTTACCTGCTCAAGCGGTAGTGAAAGGGGATTCACTTGTGGCTGAAATTAGCGCCGCCTCTATTTTGGCAAAAGTCGCACGCGATCAGGAAATGGAAGAATTAGATAAAAAGTATCCTGAATATGCGTTTGTTCAACATAAGGGATATCCGACCAAATTACACTTAGAAAAATTAGCTGAACTGGGTCCTTTACCAGAGTATCGTCGAAGTTTTTCACCTGTGAAGAAAGCATTAGGCATAGAAGAGTAGTGAACTTGAAATATTTTAAGATTGAATAATATAAAATGGACATTTATTGCTTTGTCTTTGATGACTATGAAACGTTAGATCTAATGGGGCCTGTTGAGTTTTTAGCAAGAGTCCCTAATGTTAAGCTTCACTATGTATCCCAAGTTGGTGGATTAATTCGTAGTAAGCAAGGATTTTATATTGAAACAGAAAAGCTAGAACATTTATTACCTCATAGTGTGTTATTGGTTGTTGGTGGACAGGGAACTCGTCAGTTAGTAAACGATGAACTATTTATTAATCAGCTTGGTAAATGGATTGATGAGTCAGAGATTTGTCTCAGTGTTTGTACAGGTTCAGCATTATTGGCTTGTACGGGGCGATTAGATCGTTTAAAAGCGACTTCTAATAAAAAATCTTTTGAATGGGTAAAACAATGTCGACCAGCTGTAAAATGGCAACCCGTTGCAAGATGGGTGAAAGATGGCAAGTTTTACACTTCATCAGGCGTTTCTGCTGGTATGGATA
>CABSZQ010000137.1 GCA_902482195.1 uncultured Haemophilus sp. | reverse complement strand
AATAAAGAGGCTCCACCTTTCGCAATCATGACGGGATCAAGAACTAGTGTGCCGAATGGACGATGACTTAAGAAATCAGCCACACATTCGATAATATCTGCTGTGCCAAGCATACCAATTTTGGCACTTGCAATCTGAAAGTCATTTTTTATCGCTTCCAGTTGCGCTTGAATTGTTTTCAGTGGAATAGGGTGAATATCAAATACGCCAAGTGTGTTTTGTGCAGTGACAGCAGTGATCACTGAAGTGCCAAAAACACCCTGCATTTGAAAGGTTTTGAGATCTGCTTGAATTCCAGCACCACCGCCGCTGTCAGAACCTGCAATAGTCAATGTTTGTGGAATGTTAGACATATTTCACCTCCGCATTTTGTTCTATTACATTAGGTGTTAAAGCAGACAATTCATCAAGTAAGCGAATTTGGAACTGCCCAACTTGTGTGGTTAAGTTTTTAGCCGCAATCTCTCCTGCAATGGTGTAAGCTGCACAGGCTTCGATTGTTGCTGAAAAATGTTTACCTTTATCAACAGCTAAAAATGCTGCGCATACTGCACTTAATAAACAACCCGATGCGGTAACTTTTGGAAATAGCGGCGTACCGTTATGGATTGTGGCAGTTTGTTGTCCATCGCTGATAATATCGACTTCTCCACTAATTAACACCGTACAGTCATAGCATTGTGCAACACGTTGAGCAACTTCTTGTAGATTTGTTTTACCTTGTCCTGCATCCACACCTTTTGCTTGCCAGTCTTCACCTGCAATCGCTGCAAGTTCTCCCGCGTTACCTCGGATTAAGGCAAATTTCACTTCTGCCAATAATTGACGGATAGTTTCACGTCGGTAGTTCGTAGCGCCCACTCCAACAGGATCAAGCACCACAGGAATGCCTATTGCATTTGCTGTTTTACCCGCTAGTAACATAGCATCTCGTTCTTGATCCATGACTGTACCGATATTGATGACTAATGCTTGGCTAATTTGTGGTAGTTCAACCATTTCTTCAATATTAGCTGACATCAACGGTGATGCCCCTAAAGCAAGTAAACCATTGGCACTAAAATTTGCCGCGACAATATTGGTTATGTTATGAATCAACGGATTTTGTTCACGAATTTTTGATAAATAAACTGATTTCATTTTACACCTTCATTTTTATGCTAAATCCAATCCCATTTGCCAAAATCCGATTTCCATTCGAGTGGCAGTGGTAAAAATCTGTTGAATATTAGTTAACTGAGAATCATTAAGTGGCTCACAAAGTACGGTCAGAAAATCAACAGTTTCTTGTGCGGCTTGTTGATATTCTGGTGCAGAGTATACGTCAATCCATGCTTGATAAGGATTGCTTGGTAGTTTTGGATAATTTTCTGTGATGTAGCGGGCGACTTGTGCGTAACCTAAAGCACAAGGCGTCACGGCGGCATATAACTCTGGTAAGCCACCCGTCATTCCACAATCAAGTAAGTAACGTGTATAGGAAATGCATGCCGCACTTTCTAGTGTTTGGAATATTTCCTGTTCACTAATTTCCCATTGTTGGCAGTAATTCAAATGTAATTGGATTTCTTGGCAAAGAATGTCTAGCGTTTTACGCGGCATGTCCATTTCAGCAAAATTTCTCGCCTTGAACACGCCTAAGGCAAAAGCACGGCTATAATGGAAAAGATAGATGTAATCTTGTTTTAAATAGTGTTGAAAACAAGCTTTTGGCAAGGTGCCTTTTGCAAGTTGTTGTACAAATTCATGCTCAACATATTGCTTCCAATAAGGTTGCGCTTGCTGAATTAGTTGGTTAATCATCATTTTCCCTTACTGTAATTCGATGGCATAGTCTTTCAATTCTAGTGCTTTTGGAATCAAGCCTTTTTGATGCATAAACTCCGCCATTTGTTGATAACGTTTGGCATCCAATTGACGAGGTTTAGCTGCTAGTAAAGGCAAGGTATCTTTCCACGCTAATTGATTTAATTCTGTATTGAGTTCTTTTGGCTTATGGTTCGCAAAAGCTTGCCATGCTTCATCTGGATGACTTTGTATATAGGTTGTGGCTTGTTCAAGTGCGGTCAAAAAAGCGGAGATTTTTTTAGAGAAAAGATTATTTTTGTTTGCGACTAAAATCAATTCATCATAAACCGGCACACCATATTGTTCTGGGAAAAATGCCACGCCTTCTTGTTTTTCTAAATGGATCTGATTCAGTTCGAAATTACGAAATGCTCCGATGACCGCATCGACTTGCCCAGTTAAAAGAGAAGGGGAAAGCGACCAATTTACATTCACCAATTTTACGTCTTGGTTGCTGAGTCCAATAGAACGGAGCATTGTGTCGAGCAACACATCTTCAAAGCCACTAACTGAATAGCCTACTTTTTTGCCTTTCAGATCGGCAAGTGTTTTGATCTTGCTATTTTTGAGCACTACTACGCTATTTAATGGACTGGAAATCAGAGAGCCTACACGCACTAAAGGTAATCCTTCTGAAACTTGTTGATAAAGTTGAGGTTGATAATTAATAGCTAAGTCCACTTTTCCTGCGGCAACCAATTTAGGCGGTAACGATGGATCGGCTGGTTCGATAATTTCGACGTCTAAGTTATTTTTTTCAAAAAAGCCTTTTTGCTGAGCAACGATGATTGCTGCGTGGTCAGGATTCACATACCAATCAAGCATTAAGCTAATTTTCTCTCTTGCTAAACTGGTAAAACTGGCAGTAAATCCAATTAAAAGACTGAAATAACGTATGATTTTCTTCATTTTTGTCTCCTTTTGTCATGAAGAGTTAAACGTGCCAAATAAAACGGCGTAATAGCCAATCAATGCTGAAATATAAACAAAGTGAAATTGCCACTAATATCAGCAACGCGGCAAACATTAAATCTACCTGCATACGAGCGTTCGCGTGAATCATCAAATAGCCAAGCCCTTCTGATGACCCTACCCATTCTCCAATTACAGCGCCAATTGGTGCGACTGAAACAGCAATGCGAAAGCCTGATGCAAATGCAGGCAATGCAGCAGGTAATTGCACTTTGAGTAATAAACGCCAAGGGGATGGTTTGAATGTTTTGGCGAGATCAATCCAAGCTTTAGGCGTATTGCGTAAGCCATCGTAACAGGCTGCGGTTACAGGGAAATAGATAATGAGAATAGCCATCAGAATTTTTGATGGCATACCATAACCTAGCCAAAGTACGAGTATGGGGGCGATAGCAAAAACAGGAATCGCTTGAGAAATGACTAAAATCGGTAACAGTAATGATGATGTTTTAGGTGAAAAAGAGAGTAACAGGGCTGATGACAATCCGAAAATAAAACCCAGTAGTAATCCTAAGCCAATTTCAATTAAGGTAATTTGTGTATGTTGCCAAAGTAGTTCTGAATGAGAAACTAATTGCAGCCATACAGATTGCGGAGAAGGAAATATATAATGGGGAAAATCACCTAATACGCCAATAAGTTGCCAGAGACACAGTAATATAATTCCAATAAAGAGCGGTTTAAGAGGGCTAAGTTTCATCTTTTTCCCTCTAATAACTCATTTAATAATTGCTGTTGGAGCATCCACAAATTTTCTTGGTTAAGTTCTCGTGGTGCTTTACCTTCAGGTTTTATGACGCCGGATAATGCTGGCTGATTAGGCTGCGGTGAACGTAATACAAAAATACGCTGGCTTAAGCGTAATGCTTCTTGAGGATCATGGGTAACTAATAACACTGATTTATCTTTTAATAGTTCATAGGCCAAGTTTTGTAATTGATAACGACTAATCGCATCAAGGGCAGAGAAAGGTTCATCAAGTAAAACTAAATCAGCGTTTTGCATTAATACTCGAGCGAGAGCCACTCTTTGTTTTTGCCCTCCAGATAATTGAGCACAGCTTTTATGAAGATGTTCTGACATACCCACTTGTTCAAGTAATACTTTTGCTTGAAGAGTTGTTTTTGCAGATTTATTCCCGAATAGTACGTTTTCTAATTGGACGTTATCAATAATTGAAAGCCAGGGATAAAGAGTATCTTTTTGTGGTAGCCATGCCACTCGAATATTAGGATGAAAGATGATATTACCTTTAATCTTCCCTTGTATTTCAAGCCCTGCAATTAATCTTAAAAGCGTTGATTTACCTACACCAGAGCAGCCAAGTAAACTCACCCACTCATTAGGCAAAAGTGTTAAGTCAAGGTGTTTAAATAGTACCTGCTTACCAAAAGCAAAACTAAGATCCTGAATATGCACCATAGCATTAACCTAAGGATTAACGACTCAAGGTAACGATATAAAAGGAATGAAAATTGGTATGAAGAATAAGAAAGTATTTTGGCATATTAGTTTCCTACGTCAGTGCTAACTGTTTCAGGTTCACGGGTATCATCTCAGCCACTTTGTGGCACCCCGACTAAAGTTGAAAACGATTGTATATCTCAATGTAGAATAAAACAAGAATAAATTTCATTTGATGAGAGAGGTTCTCTTGTTTAGCGCTGATAACGCATACTTAATATGCTTGAATATAAAAAAGATGTAGACAGGATCAAACTTAAGTTTGATCTTTTTGGCTTGGAATGAGAAGAGCAATATAAGAATAAAATAATTATATTTTCGTAGAAATACTTTTAGTATAAGAAATAACTAATAAAATAAGTTTTTAAAAATTAAAGTGAAAAATGAGATTGGATTTGGATTTGAAATTAAAATGGTGCCCGAAGCCAGACTTGAACTGGCACGCCT
>CABSZQ010000136.1 GCA_902482195.1 uncultured Haemophilus sp. | reverse complement strand
ACACATCACTGACATAAGTCGCACCACGTTGTGCAAAATCTTTTTCGGTTAAAACGGTAACGGATGAAGCGGTTTGATCTTGGTTTACTGGAGTAGCGTAAGCTGAATAAACATGAATGGGTTCAAGTTGAATTTCTTTTTCCTCAGCAGCAGCTAATGCTGGAATTGCTAATAAAATCGCTGAAGTAATCACATTTTTTTTCATTGTAAAATCCCTAGGATAAAAGTCTGTATAAAAGCGCCAGCAGTTTACACATTAGATGCTTGGCGTGCAAACTTCTGGCGATGAAAATAACTCATCATCAAAATGAATGAAATTTAAGGTAAATAAAAAATTTAAGGATTTTTCTGACCGCACTTTTTCGCCTTTATCCGCCTTATAGTTTCAAGTATAATGCCTGTATTTTTCATCACATTGTTATTAAAAAAATTATGAGTACAAAATTCAACGTAAAAACATTCCAAGGCATGATTTTAGCCTTGCAAGAATATTGGGCAAATCAAGGCTGTACCGTTGTTCAACCATTTGATATGGAAGTGGGCGCAGGGACTTCTCACCCAATGACTGCATTACGCGCGTTAGGCCCAGAGCCGATGGCATTTGCTTATGTGCAACCTTCACGTCGTCCGACCGATGGTCGCTATGGCGAAAACCCGAACCGTTTACAACATTACTATCAATTCCAAGTAGTGATTAAACCGTCTCCAGACAACATTCAAGAACTCTATTTAGGTTCCCTTGAAATGCTTGGTTTTGATCCAACACAAAACGACATCCGTTTCGTGGAAGATAACTGGGAAAACCCAACCTTAGGTGCTTGGGGTTTAGGCTGGGAAGTGTGGTTAAATGGTATGGAAGTGACCCAATTTACTTATTTCCAACAAGTGGGTGGCTTAGAATGTAAACCCGTAACAGGTGAAGTGACCTACGGTTTAGAGCGTTTAGCGATGTACATTCAAGGCGTAGATTCTGTGTATGACTTAGTTTGGTCTGACGGCCCGCTGGGCAAAACGACTTATGGCGATGTGTTCCATCAAAACGAAGTCGAGCAATCCACGTACAACTTTGAATACGCCGATACTGATTTCTTATTCTACTGTTTCGATCAATACGAAAAAGAAGCGAAAAGTTTATTAGAATTAGAACGTCCGTTACCATTACCGGCTTACGAGCGCATTTTAAAAGCCGCACACAGCTTCAACTTGTTAGATGCACGTAAGGCGATTTCGGTCACAGAACGTCAACGCTATATTTTACGCATTCGTGCATTAACTAAAGGTGTGGCGGAAGCGTATTATGCAAGCCGTGAAGCCTTAGGTTTCCCAGGTTGTAAAAAATAAGGTGAAAAACGACTGCACTTTAAGCATTAACACAACGATATAAGGAGAAAATGATGAAAGATTTTCAATACCCAGACGATATTTATACTGAAGCAGAAACTGATCCTAATACACTCGCGAATTTAGGCCCATTGGCTAGATTAGCGGGTGTTTGGGAAGGTAAGCGTGGTGTGGATATCAACCCGAAAGCAGAAGGGCCAGAAAAAGATCCTTATATCGAACGTTACGAAGCCCATCCAACGGATGGTCAAACCAATGGGCCGCAACTCTATTATGGATTACGTTATCACACCCATATTGTAGAGCCAGGTGAAGTTGAAACGTTCCACGATCAAGTGGGCTATTGGTTATGGGAACCTGAAACAGGCAATATTTTATTAACTGGTAGCATTCCACGCGGCCAAACCTTTATTGCTGTCGGTAATGCACCGGCTGATGCGAAAGAGTTTACTGTAAAAGCGGTACGCGGTTCACTAACAAATGGCATTATTTCGAATCCGTTCTTAGAGCGTTCATTTACCACGGAAAGTTTTGAAATGACGGTGAAATTCCATGATGATGGCACTTGGTCATACGATCAAACCACCATCCTAATTATCCCGAATTATGATGCTCCATTTGAACATCGCGATCGTAACCGCTTAACTAAAATTGGCGAACCGAAATTGAACCCAACTGCGGCAGCAGAACAAGAAGGTGAATAATGAAACCCATTCTTTATTATGCGGCAGACTGCCCCGATACAGCGCCATTTGTCGCAGAGTTAAAACGCTTGGACGTGGATTATGAGGCAGTGGAAGTACTATCTTCCATCCCGAATTTGAAACAATGGTTGCGTTTGCGTGATCGTCACGCCGCATTTGATGATGCAAAAGCACAAGGCTATGCGGGCTTTCCGGCGTTATTGTTAGATGATGATCGTGTTATTTTAGATGAATCCAAATTAAAAGAGATTTTTTAAAGTAATGAAGAAAGTCAGTTTTTTGCAATTTTTATTTAGAATTGGTGATGACTATTTAATGTTTTTGCGAAATTTAACACCCGCTGTGTTGTTTTTATCACTCGCGTTATTTATGTATTCTGAGCTGAATTGGACACATTGGGCGTGGAGTAATGTGCTCGTGCTGTTTTTAAGTTTGGCTTCAGGATTTATTGCACTCAGCGTCATGGCAATAAATACCGTTGCTTTTGTACGCAAGATGCTGAAAACCTTAAGAACACTAGGCGGAGAGAGCGAACTTGATGAAAATATTGGTACGCTCGCATTATTTAAAATGCTCTGGGTGGAGAGCAACAGTAAACAACTAATCTTTTTTGCGGTAGTCAATATTGTTGCAGTATTTATGGTGTTAGTTTACGGCACCAAATATGCCTTGAATTTTTATAGCTCAATTTCAACATTAAATGATTAAATCTCGAATATGAAAAAAATAACCCTAAAATTCACCGCACTTTTACTTGGTTTGACGCTTGCAAGCGGTGTATTTGCAACAGAAAATAGCCAAAACAAACAGAATGAAGATTACGAGCTTGAGAAAGTCTTAATTTTCAGCCGCCATGGATTACGCTCGCCAGTGGAAAAAGATCCACAAGAGATGGCAAAATATTCACCGTATGCGTGGGCGAAATGGGATGTGCCATCAGGTTATCTCACGGCAAAAGGAACGGTATTAGAAACCTATTTTGGCCAATATTTAGGTCAATGGCTTGCAGATAAAGGGTTATTAACAACTGAACGTTGTGCATCGGGTGAAGGTATTTTCGCTTATGCGAATGCAGTACAACGCACAGTTGCAACGGGGCAAGCGATTGTGGCAGGTGCTTTTGCCGGATGTAGTGTGCAATTACAACATCGTGGTGAAATTGGTTCAGAAAAAGATCCAATTTTTACTACAAAAGTCCATAACCCAAGTAAAGCTTTGATCGAATCAGCAAAAAATAATGTAGATTTAACCGCTTTACAGCAAAAATTAGCGCCAAATTATGCGCTATTAAGTGAAATTATCGATTACAAAAACTCACCAAACTGCTTGCAAAAAGGCGAGTGTGATTTAGGTGGAAAAGTCGGTGAATATAGTATTAAAGACGGCAAGTCGGTCAAGATTACTGGTTCTATCAGCACCGGGAAGAAGATTGTCAGTGCATTATTGCTTGCGCATTATGTGGGCAAGCCTGATTCAGAAATCGCAAACGGCCGCGTGGATAGCCAAGAAAAATGGCGTGCAATTAACGAAATTAAAAACGAATATTACCGCACGTTATTTAAAAACAACGAAGCACTGGCACAAAATGTCTCATATCCGTTATTGGCATTTATTCAGCAACAGCTAAATAGCGAAAACAAAATTAACTTGTTGGTTGGACACGATTCTAATATCGTCGCTCTGCTTGCAGCACTAGGTGTTGAGCCTTATGAATTGAATGATTCATTGGAAAATATCCCAATCGGTGGCAAGTTGCTATTTGAAGTGTGGAAACACAAACCAAGTGGTAAGCTCAAATTTAAATTGGATTATGTTTATCAAACCACTGAACAGCTGATTAATATCACACCATTAAGTTTAGCAACACCACCAAACCAAACAGCATTAACCCTCAAAGGCTGTGAAAAAGATGAAAATGGCTTTTGTGATTACGAGCGTTTTCAACAGGTGTTGAGTGAGAGTGTTAAGAACGGTAAGAAATAGCGTTCATGCAACCCTATGAAAAATACTTAAAAGAGAATTCGCAGAAATTGCGAGTGGATCAAACTGATGCGGAAAGAAAATTATGGCAACGCATCAATCGAGATCAATTATTAGGATTTCGATTTAATCGACAAAAGCCACTTTTAAGTTATATCGTTGATTTTTATTGTGCGAAAGCAAAGCTGATTATCGAATTGGACGGTAGTCAGCATTATGAACCTGATTATCAGGAAAAAGACGCATTGCGAGATGCAGAATTAAATTCACTTGGTTTTACGGTGATGCGATTTAGCAATGATGAAGTCATGCGTGAAATTGAAGCGGTAGTAGAGCAGATTTATTTGTTTTTAGAGAATGTAAGGGCTGATTGAGTATGAGCGTTAAGTCGCTCTGCCAAATCTCCCCTAACCCCTCTTTGCTAAAGAGGGGGATTTCTTGAGTAAATTGACAGTAGTGGGCTATTTATATTTTAGAATATGAGGGATTTTTGAGCATGAGGTTAGATTAACGTCTGCCACAAACGCTTGCGTTTGAACGTTGCTTTAGCAACGGCACGAAGTGCGAGCGAAGCGAGTAAATCTCCCCACCCCCTCTTTGCTAAAGAGGGGGAATTCTTGAGTAAATTGATAGTAACTGTCTCATTTACATTTTAATTTCAATAGAGATTAAATTATCTGCTTTCAAAAAACGTTAAAGTAGAACATAAATATTTAACTCTCCAAAGATCCAATCCCCTCTTTAGCAAAGAGGGGTAGGGGAGATT
>CABSZQ010000135.1 GCA_902482195.1 uncultured Haemophilus sp. | reverse complement strand
GATTTGATACTTTGTCTTATCGCCGATATCAAAATGTAATGGCATTCGCCATTTTTGAACCGCAAGAATCAATAATAACCCTCCAACAATCAACGATAAAATTCGGGAAATCCAACCACCTTCAAATACCCAAGTAAACCAAAGTGCAGCGACAAATGCAGGTTGTAAATTTAACAGCGGTACTCTAAAACAGAAGTATTCTTTAAAACATAAACCGCCCAGTGTTACCAATGCACCACCTAACGCTAATTCATGCCAACCTAAAAGCGCACATAAGAGTGCAAGCCAGGTAGCAAATTGGAATGTTAAGCGGAAATGCTTTAAATAAATATGAAGCGATGATGCACAACAAGTTGCTGCAATCAACACGGCAATTTGAGCCGGTTGAGGATACCAAGTTAAAGCCAAGATGCTAAATGCCGCAATGACAAAGCCTGTGCGATAAATAATGACAGTGAGTTTATCCCAAACATCCATTGGAGATTCAATATGAGGATCGGCCATGCTATTTCCTTATTTTTAATGATAAAAAGTGCGGTCAAAAACATTTTCATTTTTGACCGCACTTTGCATTGAGATTATTTTAATCGATCTAAAATCTTTTGATGAATGCCACCAAAGCTACCATTTGACATCACAAGAATCTGATCTGTTGGTTTCGCTTCAGCCACAATCATATCCACTAATTTATCAATATTTCCTGTGTAATGTGCTGGTTGCACACATTCTCCCGCAATTTCAGCCACATCCCACGGAATGTTTTCTGGTTGTAGCATAAACACCGCATCAGCACGCCCAAGTGCTGGCGCAATTTCATCTTTATGCACGCCCATTTTCATGGTATTTGAACGAGGCTCTAATACAGCAAGAATACGGACACCACCACCTACTTTGTCACGCAACGCAGTAAGTGTCGCCAGAATTGCTTCTGGATGATGAGCGAAGTCATCATAAACCGTAATACCGTTTACTTCACCCTTCACTTCTAAACGACGTTTTGCATTAATAAAGCTGCCCAATGCCTGACATGCATCTTCAATTTTGACACCCGCATGGTAAGCCGCTGCAATCGCCATTAAAGCATTGTGCATATTGTGCTGTCCAACAATATTCCATTTCACTTCAGCCACTTTTTTACCGTGATGGAATACGGCAAATTCAGAACAATCATTGGTAATACGTTCCGCAAACCATTCTTTACCTTTACCGATTAATTGCTGTTCTGACCAACATCCCATATTGAGGGTTTCTTTTACGCTCTGTTCATCTGCAAAAGAAAGAACGCGTCCTGTAGAAGGAATGGTTCGGATCATATGATGGAATTGACGCTGAATCGCGTGAAGATCATCGAAGATGTCCGCATGATCGAAGCTGATATTGTTTATAATCAAGGTTTTCGGATTGTAATGTACAAATTTAGAACGTTTATCAAAGAACGCCGTATCATACTCATCCGCTTCAATCACGAAGAACTCATTCTCCCCTAAACGAGCAGAGGTACCAAAATTCCCCGCAATACCACCGATTAGGAAACCTGGTTTTAGCCCATTTTGTTCTAAAATCCAAGTCAACATACCCGTTGTTGTTGTTTTACCATGTGTACCGGAAACTGCTAACACCCAACGGTTACGCAATAAATGGTCGTGTAACCATTGTGGACCTGATGTGTAAGGCAACGCATTGTCTAAAACATATTCCACGCAAGGATTACCACGTTTCATGGCATTTCCGACAATCACCATATCAGGTGCAGGCTGAAGTTGAGAAACATCATAATTAGGAATAATTTCAATGCCCTGCTCTTGTAAAAAAGTGCTCATCGGTGGGTAAACATTGGTATCGGAACCTGTTACTTTATAGCCCATTTGTTTGGCAATCATCGCGACACCGCCCATAAAGGTACCGCAGATGCCTAAAATATGAATATGTTTCATTGTTCTTCTCTAGTTACTAAAAATGCTGACTATGATAAATCAACTCAAAGATTGAGTAAATAAGGGCTGTTTACATAAACAGCCCTCTTTCTTATTTGATTCGGTCAAAGCCCGCTTGAAGATCGGCAATTAATTCATCCGTGTCTTCAAATCCAATATGCACACGAATTAATGAGCCTGTTAATTTACGCTCAATACCTGGGCGAATTTTCGCAATTTCTTCTGGTTGATTGCATAAAATGAGCGATTCAAACCCACCCCAAGAATAAGCCATCGTGAAAAGATCAAAATGATCCATAAAGGCGGAAAGCTCTTCATCGTTTAAACGTTTATGTAATTCAAAAGAAAATAAACCGCTTGCGCCGGTAAAATCACGTTTAAAGTTTTCATGGCCAGGACAGCTTGGTAACGCTGGATGATACACTGCTTTAACTTGTGGTTGTTCACTTAACCATTTGGCCACTTTTAAACTACTTTCATGATGTTGTTTTAATCGCACACCTAAGGTTCGAATACCGCGTGCTGTCGTATAAGCGGAATCGGCGTCAACCATTTGTCCCATTAAGTAAGAATGCTCACGCAATTTATCCCAAGTACGTGCATTAGCCACAGCAGTACCAATCATAATATCAGAATGCCCCACTAAATATTTGGTCCCAGCTTGAATAGAAATATCAATACCGTGTTCTAGCGCTTTGAATAGTACACCTCCTGCCCATGTATTATCGATCATAATGACGATTTCAGGACTCACAGCTCGAACGGCTTTAACAATCGCAGGAATATCTGGCACTTCCATCGTTAAAGAACTTGGTGACTCTAAAAATAAGACTTTCGTATTTGACTGCACAAGTTTCGCAATCTCTGTGCCTATCATTGGATCATAATAGGTCGTATCAATATGCATTTTTTTCAAAATCACATTGCAAAAATCTTGTGTCGGCTCATACGCCGACCCTGTCATTAAGACATGATCACCTGTTTCTACAAAGGATAAAATAGCATTTGTTACGGCTGCAGCACCACAAGGATAAAGATAACAACCAGCTCCGCCTTCCATTTCACACATTAAATCTTGAAGTGCAAAGTGAGTTAACGTGCCACGACGACCGTAAAAAAGCTCTCCCTTGTAACGATTTTTTGTGCAATGCTTTTTATCCGCAATAGTCTCAAATACTAAAGAAGATGCGCGTTGAACCACAGGGTTAACTGAGCCTTGACTAAAACGTTTTTTACGCCCTGCATGAACAAGCGTGGTCGATAAAGTATGATGTTCTGACATATATTTCACCTGTAACTTAGACAATATTAATTAATTCAATAGATAAAAACAGCTGTTAAAGTGCGGTTAATTTTCTTAAAATAATCGACGACTTTTTGCATCCGCAAAATTTTTATTAACTTTCATATAGGAATTATGACTATGGTATTAGTAACTCGTCAAGCTCCAGATTTTACTTGCGCTGCAGTTTTAGGCAACGGAGAAATCGTTAATAACTTCAATTTCAAGAAACACATCAATGGTAAAGCGGCAGTATTATTCTTCTATCCATTAGACTTTACTTTCGTTTGTCCATCTGAATTAATCGCATTCGACCACCGTTACGAAGAGTTCAAAAAACGTGGTGTTGAAGTTGTTGGTGTATCTATCGATTCAGAATTCACTCACAACGCATGGCGTAATACGCCAACTGAAAACGGCGGTATCGGTGCAGTTAAATATGCATTAGCTGCAGACGTTAAACACGAGATTGCTAAAGCATACGGTATCGAACACCCTGAAGAAGGTGTTGCACTACGTGGTTCTTTCTTAATTGACAAAAACGGCGTTGTTCGTCACCAAGTGGTTAATGACTTACCATTAGGTCGTAACATCGATGAAATGTTACGTATGGTAGATGCATTACAATTCCACGAAGAACACGGTGAAGTTTGCCCTGCTCAATGGGAAAAAGGCAAAGAAGGTATGAAAGACAGCCCTGAAGGTGTTGCTAAATACTTGAAACAAAACGCTGACAAACTTTAATTTTAAGAAAAAGCCACATTAAGTGGCTTTTTTTATTTTTGTAGATCCTTTAGAATGAACGTATCTTTAACCAAAGTGCGGTTATTTTTTTATGAAATATAATATTCCTATTTTTCTGACGATTCTCCGAGTGATTTTAATTCCATTCTTCGTCGTGGCGTTTTATTTACCTATCCCTTCTGCGCCTTTTATTACCACTCTTATTTTCTTTATTGCCGGTGTCACCGACTGGTTTGATGGCTATCTCGCTCGAAAATTAAAACAAACAACTCGTTTCGGTGCTTTCCTTGATCCTGTAGCTGATAAAGTGATGGTTATTACTGCCCTTGTGTTAATCGTGGAATATCAACATTCTTTTTGGATTACTATCCCTGCTATTATTATGATTTCACGCGAAATCATAATCTCTGCTTTACGTGAATGGATGGCTGAATTGGGTGAACGTAATAAAGTAGCCGTTTCATGGATGGGAAAAGTGAAGACGACCTCTCAAATGCTTGCTTTAGGTGGGTTACTCTGGCGATATAATGTCTATATGGAAACATTGGCAATTATACTTCTCTACTTGGCAGCAATCTTAACAGTATGGTCGATGCTCCAATACTTAAAAGCAGCAAAAGGCAGCTTGTTAGATAACATTGAATTATAGAATTGGCTAAATTTTAAATGAAAGGTGCGTTTATTTTAATCGCACCTTTTGTTTTTGAATTATTTTTAACCAATCAAAAACTTTTTTTACGAATTTTATTTGACACAATACGATAAATCCGTAAAATACGCCCCGTTGTTTGGCAACAAGCAAACGCGGGAATAGCTCAGTTGGTAGAGCACGACCTTGCCAAGGTCGGGGTCGCGAGTT
>CABSZQ010000134.1 GCA_902482195.1 uncultured Haemophilus sp. | reverse complement strand
AGAGTTTACCGTCTGCATTCAAATCAACATGGGTGTGAGGGATATGATCCATACCTTCCACGCCCCCAACAACCTCTGCGTGATAATTCAATAAATCGCCCGTGAGCTTAATATCAACATCATTAATTTTGAGTGGTGCAAGGCTATCTGCAAAAGCGTATTGACCTTTTTTCGCTTTTAACTGCAGATTTAATGGCATTTTATCTTCAGCCAGTTTCACATCACCGGTTAAGGTCGCATCAAGTACGCCTTGTGTGGTTAACGAAAGTGCAGTCGTTTTTTTCAATGAACCCGATAAATTGAGATCAACTTTGCTGGCAGGCAGAATGGTTTTGTCTTTTGATTTAAATGCTTGGAGATCCGATTTTAATGTGAGAGCCACCGGAAAATCTTCATTGAGCTGGAGTTGTCCTTGGCTAGAAAGTGTACCAAGAGAGCTGTCAATGTCGAGTTTTTGTAATTTCACTAAATGATCGGTGGCATCCGCTTGCAATTCCACTTTAGGCACAGTGATTTTTTGAGTTTCTTCGCCTTTTTCATTGAGCGATTGATATTGCCAGTTTGTACCCAAAATACTTGGAATGTGCATATCAAAAGGCAAGTTCACCGTATTTAAATTACCTAAAAAAGCGGGGGTGAGTGTTTGCTCAATTTGCGCCCAATCAACGGGTTTAGCAGGTTCTTTTTTCTCAGGCTGAGGGGGATTCGGTTGAGTTTGGGAGACCGTTGAGAAAAGTACATCTGAAAGCGTGGTGGGCTCAAGGGTAAGGCCAGATTCATTGTTTAAACTGATCGCACTTTGAAAAGACGAAAACGTAATATTGCTTTGATCGAGTTTCATATCAAAGTCAGTAATCGCCACATTTTTCACTTGTACAGAAACCGGTAAATGGATTTTTTCCATTGGACCACTTTCTATTTGTTTCTCTTCCGAAGGTGCCATAACACTGGTATCAATGGCAATTTTCGGCTGCGTTAAGCTGAGATCATCAACAATAATCTCACCCGAAAGTAAACGAGCTAAATTCAGTTGTAATCGCGTTTTAGGAAGGGCTACATCGACGCCGGTTGTTTGAAAACGTAAATTTTCTAAGACTAAACCATCTTGTAAGCCACCGCTGACTTGCTCAATAGATAAGCTATCGAGCATTTTATCGGCGAGTTGAATAAGTGCACGTTGTCCACTATCAAAAGAAAGCGCTGTGACTAAGCCTAAAACAGGGACAAAAATGACCGCACTTCCGACACATAAAATTTTACGGCAGATCTTTTTCTTTTTAACGGGTTGTGTGGTTTGGTTATCTGGTTGTTTTTCTTGTTCAGACATAGTCATACCCTAAATTTCAGCGCCTAAGCCAATGTAAAATTGAATGTTTTTGCTGTTATCTTTATCTCGAATTGGCGTTGCAATATCAAATTTGATGGCGCCAACTGGCGATGCCCAACGTACACCGAAACCTGCGCCGTAGCGTAACTCATTTGCTTTGTAAGCATCTGCGGCTAAGCCTGTATCCGCAAATACTGCTCCCCACCAATTTGGGTAAACTTGATATTGATATTCAAGGCTACCTGTTACTAAACGAGAGCCGCCGACTAATTTCCCCTCTTTATTTTTTGGTGAGATTTTCTTGTAGCCATAACCTCGCACACTGCGATCGCCCCCCGCAAAGAAACGTAATGCAGGTGGAATTTTACGAATATCCGCGGTATTTAAATAACCAATTTCTGCACGGGTAATAAAACGGTGATTTTCTGCGTACGTACGAACCCAGGCAGTAGAAGCTTGTACTTTAAAGAAATTAGCATCGGACATCCAAAGCTTATTCCCTAAATCAACCGTAATTTTTTGGGTATCTCCCCATATTGGGAATTGGCCACCTCTTAAACGGGTACGGTTAAAGCCCCCAGTTGGATAAACCAGGAAGGTTTTATCGGTGAAATCAGCTTGTGTGTAGCTGTCATAACGGACACGAAGACCTGCAAAATATTGCCAACCCTCGCTATTATTCCAATAACGTAATGCAGCGAAAGTGAGGGCTTTGGTATCCGTATCGTTTTTATTTTCTTTTTCATAACCGGTTGAAAATTCATAATAATAATTTAATGGATTTTTCAACAATGGCATTTTATAGGTGGCTTCAAAGTTTTGTTTTGGAGCAGAGACGTAAAGATTTGTGCGGAAACTATGGCCTCGGCTATTGATCCAAGGTTTTGTCCAACCAATTTGGACATGAGGGCCCGTATCGGTTGCAAAACCGACCCCGAGCTCCATTGCGTTTTTCTTGCGTGGATAAAGCAACAGTTCGATATCCACTAATTTTTCTTCTTCGCGGACATGAGGCTGTAAAAGCACTGAGCTAAACCAGTTGGTAGAAGAAAAATCGTTAGTTAATTCAGATAAATCGCTGACTAAATAAGGATCGCCTGATTTAATGTTGAGCATATTTTGCAAATAGTCTTCGCGAATTTGGGAATGGTTGAATGTGATGTTGCCATAATGATAACGCACACCACTATCAAACAGCATACGCCACCATGCCTCATGGGTTTCAGGGCTGATTTCTAAGCGAGAAATTTGGAATTTTCCATCAAGATAACCGCGAGCAAGGGCAAGGTTTGAAATGCTGCTTTTATAGTCATCGTATTTTTGATGCTCAACTAACTCACCTTGTTTTGGCAAGTTTTTACGGAGTGCTTTGAAGTTTTCGTCTTCTGCCGCTTCGCCTATAATTTCAACGTCTGTTCCCGCAATTTTACTTGGTTCACCGGGTTTTACATTAGCAATGAGTAAGTCTCGCTGACCTTTACGTTTTTTCAATTCAAAGGTGACTGAAGAACCATAATAACCGAAGACTCGAAGGCCTTTATCGACAGCATCTGAAACTAATTGTTTATACCGATCTGAGCCGTCCATCTCACCTTTATCAATGAGTTTGACATTCATATCAGTATTGCGAATGGCACGTTCACCCTTGATACCGCGGATCTCAATATCTACGGTTTGTTCTGCAAGGGCTGAAAAACTCATCCATCCAACCAAAAGAGCGGTTATTTTTAACGAAATTTTTTTCATTTTATTACAAGCTAAACTTTAAAAAGATCCACATCAAACCGCCTTAGTTTACCCATAAAATAAGGGGATTACCAATGCAATTATGGATGGGATTTGAAATTGTTATATGCGTTTGAGCGTTAATACGACAATGCGATCAAAGAAAGAGTTTCCTTTGCTTTGAAAAAAATAGCGATTTTGGTCTTTATTCAGACATTTAACCAAAATGTAACCGGGCCATCATTGGTTAGCGTTACTTGCATATCTGCTGCAAATTGTCCGTTAGCAACGGTGACTTTTTCTGCACATTTTTGCGAAAAATACTCATACAATTCGTTAGCCAATGCTGGTGCGGCACCTTTTGAAAAACTTGGTCTCAGGCCTTTTTGCGTGTCTGCGGCCAAAGTAAATTGGGATACCACAAGCACTTCGCCACCGATTTGTTGCACATTTAAGTTCATTTTGTCATTTTCATCGCTGAAAATACGGTAATTTAAGACTTTCTCGGCGAGTTTATCCGCTTTGGCTTGATCATCTTCTTTTTCTACGCCTAATAAAACCAATAATCCTTTGCCGATTTGCCCCAAAATTTGACCTTTAACTTCCACTTTAGCCTGCGTAACACGCTGAATTAACGCAATCATTTTACTTCCTCTAAATTCGTTTGATCCATTGACCGCTCTTCTGCAAGTACTGCGGCTAATTGTGCGCCGAATAACACCACTGTCCAGCTGATTTGAATCCACAATAACATAATGGGTAGTGTTGCCATGGCACCGTAGATTAATTGGTAAGACGGGAATGTCTTAATGTACCAAGCAAAGGCCTGTTTCCCTAAGGTAAAAAAAATCGCGGCAATTAATGCGCCTGCTGCAGAGTGTTTGATGCTCACTTTCTTATTTGGCACGACCATATAAATGAGCGTGAAGATAAACCAAGTTGAAAGAAATGGTACAAAGCTGAGGAGTTTTAAACCAAAAGAGAGCGTTTCCGATTGCTCGAACATGGCTTTGACATAAGAACTCGCGGCAATGCTGGTACCAATTAAAAGTGGACCGAGCGTTAAAATGAGCCAATAAATAGCAAATGACGTAAAAATTGGGCGATTACTGGTATCTTGCCAAATGCCATTAAGTGTACGGTCGATAGAGTTAATCAGCATCAACGCTACTAAAATTAAACTCACAACCCCCACTGCGCTCATTTGCTTGGAGTTATGGACGAATTCATCAATATATTGCCCCACAACATCACTTGCGGAAGGGGCGAAATTGGTGAAGATGAATTCTTTCAATGCCCCGGTTACTTCGTTAAAGACAGGAAAGGCGGAGAAAATCGAAAACACCACCATAATTAATGGCACAATGGCGAGCATGGTGCTGTAGGTTAGTGAACCGGCAGCTTGCGTTAATTTGTTTTTTTGAGAACGCTGCCAAAATAATGCGAGAAAAGACGTTAAGGTCATTAGAGCAAGCCTCCGCAACAATGTTTAAATTTCTTCCCTGAACCACAAACACAAGGTTGTTTATTACTTGGGAGTGGCACAGTGGGGTCAACAAAATACCAACGTCCATCGATTTTTACAAAAATAGAGTGTTCGTGATGCACTTGTGGCTGTTCGCTACCTTGAAAATGCGCCTTAAATTCAACCGCACTTTGTATTTTGGTTAAGGTTTCTGTTTTGACAATCTCTAAACCGAGCCATTGTGTTTCATCAGCCCAATCTTGCAAGGCTTTTTGATCTAATAACACTTGTTGGCTTGGCACAGTGCTTTGCACAATATAGGGGAT
>CABSZQ010000133.1 GCA_902482195.1 uncultured Haemophilus sp. | reverse complement strand
ACCAACATTGATGGTAAAGGGATTGAAGGGGTTGAGGCGAGCTTTAACTCAATGTTAGTGGGTAAAGATGGTGCGCGTGTTGTTCGTAAAGACAAACGTGGTAACGTGGTTGAACATATTGCCGATGAGAAAAAATACGATGCACAAGATGTTACCTTAAGTATTGATGAAAAATTACAATCCATGGTGTATCGTGAAATCAAAAAAGCGGTAACTGAGAACAAAGCAGAATCAGGCACAGCCGTATTGGTGGATGTACGTACGGGTGAAGTATTAGCCATGGCAACCGCGCCTTCCTACAATCCGAATAACTTAGCTAATGTAAAAGACGAGTTAAAACGTAACCGTGCCATTACTGACACATTTGAACCCGGTTCAACCGTAAAACCTTTCGTTGTGTTGACCGCACTTCAACGTGGCGCAGTGAGACGTGATGAGGTAATTAATACAGGTTCATTTACCGTAAGTGGTAAAGAAATTGTCGACGTGGCACCTCGCCCACAACAAACCTTAGATGAGATTTTGATTAACTCCAGTAACCGTGGTGTGAGCCGTCTTGCGTTACGTATGCCACCTTCAGCATTAATGGAAACTTACCAAAATGCAGGTTTAGGTAAAGATACTGAGTTAGGCTTAATCGGTGAGCAACGTGGGGTATTAAATGCAAACCGTAAACGTTGGGCAGATATCGAACGTGCAACTGTGGCTTATGGTTATGGTATTACTTCAACACCATTACAAATTGCGCGTGCCTATGCTACTTTAGGTAGCTTCGGGATTTATCGCCCACTTTCTATCACTAAAGTTGATCCGCCGGTTATTGGTCAACGTGTTTTCTCTGAAAAAATCACGAAAGACGTTGTAGGTATGTTGGAGAAAGTGGCAATCAAAAATAAACGTGCGATGGTTGAAGGTTATCGTGTTGGTGTGAAAACAGGTACAGCGCGTAAAATTGAAAATGGTCACTATGTTAATAAATATGTGGCATTTACAGCGGGTATTGCACCAATTAGCGATCCACGTTATGCATTAGTTATTTTGATTAACGATCCGAAAGCAGGGCAGTACTATGGTGGTGCGGTATCTGCACCAGTATTCTCAAGCATAATGGGCTATGCATTACGTGCGAATGGTATTGCACCAGATGCAGAACCAACAGAAAAAACAGCAAGACGTACCGTTCGCTTAAGCGATCAAAAACTTGAAAAAATGAATTAAAAAAAGGCAAAACAATGAAAAAATTGACCGCACTTTTTGATCTTCCGGTGCTTTCAGACATTAATGTGAAGGCGATGGTGTTAGATAGCCGCAAAGTGACCCAAGGTGATTTGTTTGTGGCAGTAAAAGGGCATCGTTTTGATGCGAGTCAATTTGTTCCTCAAGCTATTTCTTCTGGTGCAAGTGCGGTCGTTTTAGAGACAGATTTAGAAAACGAGCATTTGAACATCCAATGGCAAAATAATGTGCCAGTGATTCATTTCAATCATTTATCAGCTAATCTTTCAGCATTGGCAGGTCAATTTTATGACAATCCTTCCGAAAAATTGACTTTAGTTGGTGTCACTGGAACAAATGGTAAAACTACGGTTTCTCAATTATTAGCTCAATGGGCTACGCTATTAGGCCACAAAGCCGCTGTCATGGGCACCATTGGCAATGGTTTATTAGGTCAAGTCAAAGAAGCAAAAAACACCACAGGTTCAGCCGTTGAAGTTCAAGAAAACCTCGCTGATTTTGTAGAGAAAGGGGTAGATTTTGCTTCTATCGAAGTATCTTCACATGGTTTAGTTCAACATCGCGTTGAAGCCCTTAAATTTAAGGCTGCTATTTTTACCAATTTAAGTCGTGATCACTTGGATTATCACGAGACAATGGAAAAGTATGCCGAAGCTAAAAAGCGCTTTTTCATTGATTTAGCGCCTGAATTACAAATTCTTAATGCTGACGATCCAATTGGGGCTGTCTGGTTAAATGAATTACCAAATGGCATAGCTGTCAGCTGTCGTCCAGATTTTCAACCAACTTCTAAACAATGGCTTTATGCAACGCAGATTCGTTTTACTCACGAAGGTGCGGTGATTGATGTTGCTTCAAGTTGGGGTAATGGCACATTACATAGCCCATTAATTGGTGCTTTTAACGTGAGTAATCTGCTGTTAGCCACGGCTGTTTTATTGGCTTTAGGTTATTCTTTCGACGATCTTATCCGTACTGTTTCACAGCTAAAAGGGGTAAATGGAAGAATGGAATTGATTAAAAAAGCAGGAAAACCAACAGTTATTGTTGATTATGCCCATACTCCGGATGCATTAGAAAAGGCCTTAAATGCAGCCCGTGAACATTGCAAAGGTAAACTTTGGTGTATCTTTGGGTGTGGCGGTGATCGTGATGCAGGCAAGCGTCCGTTGATGGCAAAAGCCGCAGAGCAGTATGCAGATTTAGTGATCGTAACCCAAGATAATCCGCGCACAGAAGACCCAAATAAAATTGAAGCAGATATCCTTACGGGATTTAGCCGTATGGAAGATGTTGGAGTGATTCCAGATCGCGAAGAAGCCATCAAATTTACCATTGAGAATGCGGTTGAAGATGATGTGATTGTGATTGCTGGTAAAGGGCATGAAAACTATCAGATCATTGGGGATAAAACACTTCATTTCTCTGATCAAGAAGTGGCTGAAGTCTATTTAACGAAAAAATAAACATAATGATTAAACTTACTACCCAACAACTTGCCCAAATTTTAAATGCTGATCTTATTGGCGATGAGCAGGTCGTTGTTGAAAATATCAATACGGATACTCGTAAAGCGGTATTCAACTCGCTTTTCTTGGCATTAAAAGGTGAGCATTTTGATGCCCATCAATACTTAGATAAAGCCGTTGAGCAAGGTGCGGCGGCCTTAGTTGTGCAACAAGCTAACACCGAAATTGCAACGCCACAATTAGTTGTTGCAGATACGCGCTTAGCCCTTGGTCAATTAGCAAAATGGTTACGTGAAAAAATTAATCCTCGTACCGTGGCGATGACAGGTTCATCGGGTAAAACTACTGTGAAAGAGATGACTGCATCCATTTTGCAACAAACTGCAGGTAATGTAGATGCCGTGCTGTTTACCAATGGTAATTTCAACAATGATATTGGCGTACCACTCACATTATTACGTTTAACCGAACAACATAAATTTGCTGTTATTGAGTTAGGTGCCAATCATCAAGGTGAAATAGATTACACGACGCACCTTGCACAGCCTGAAGCCGCATTAGTGAATAATGTCGCGGCTGCACATTTAGAAGGTTTTGGTTCAATTGAAGGTGTAGCTCGTGCGAAAGGTGAAATCTATCGCGGTTTAACCCCAAATGGTGTAGCCATTATTAACAGTGAACATAATTATATTGAATTGTGGCAAAAAGAAATTGGTTCCCATGCTATTCAATATTTTAATGGTGGCGATTACAAAGCTGAAAATGTAAAACATTCACCTAATGGCTCGATGTTTACGTTAGTTTCGCCAAAAGGTAGTATTGAAATTAATTTGCCTTATTTAGGTGAGCATAATGTAAAAAATGCCTTGGCAGCGACCGCACTTGCTATGAATGTCGGCGCAAGTCTTGCTGATGTTAAAGCAGGACTTGAACACCGTTCTCAAGTAAAAGGGCGTTTATTCCCTATTCAAGTGAATGAAAATTTGTTGCTATTAGATGATACTTACAATGCAAATGTGGATTCTTTACAAGCGGCAATTGATGTTTTAAAAGGTTACGATGCTTTCCGTATTCTACTTGTGGGCGATATGAAAGAATTAGGCGAGGATAGTCTAAAATGTCATCAACAAGTGGGAGAGCATGCAAAACAAGCTAAATTAGATGTAGTGCTTTCTTATGGAACAGAAAGTGCGGTCATTTCTGAAGCTGTTTTGGGAAAACATTTTAAAGATAAAGCTGAATTGACAGCTTATGCGTTAGATATTATTAAACAGAAATTACAAGAAAACCAAAAAGTCGTCGTATTAGCGAAAGGCTCGCGTTCAATGAAAATGGAAGAGACGATTTATTCATTAAAGGATAGCTTATGTTAGTTTGGCTTGCTGAATATTTAGTTCGCTATGAAACGGCATTTAATGCCATTTCCTATATTACCGTACGTGCGATTTTGGCATTATTAACCGCACTTTTCATTTCTTTATGGATTGGTCCGAAAGTGATCAAACGCCTTCAAATTTTAAAATTTGGTCAAGAAGTGCGTAATGACGGTCCTGAAAGTCATTTTGCGAAGAAAGGTACGCCAACCATGGGCGGTGTGATGATTTTATTCTCCATCGGTGTGAGTACGTTATTATGGGCTAACTTAACGAATCCTTATGTTTGGATTTGTTTATTTGTGTTATTTGGCTATGGTGCAATTGGCTTTGTGGATGATTTCCGCAAAATTACACGAAAAAATACAGATGGTTTAATTGCGCGTTGGAAATATTTCTGGATGTCTGTTGTGGCATTAGTAGCAATCATTTGGTTGTATTGGTTAGGTCATGATACCGATGCAACCCGTTTAGTGATTCCATTCTTCAAAGATATCATGCCGCAATTGGGTCTATTCTATATTGTGTTGTCTTACTTTGTAATTGTGGGTACAGGCAATGCGGTAAACTTAACTGACGGTTTAGATGGTCTTGCGATCATGCCAACAGCGTTAGTTGCAGGTGCATTTGCTTTAATCGCATGGGCGACCGGTAACGTTAATTTTGCCGAATACTTACATATCCCTTATATCAAATATAGTTCTGAAGTGGTGGTGTTCTGTACCGCAATCGTAGGCGCAGGCCTAGGATTCTTATGGTTTAACACTTATCCGGCTCAAGTCTTTATGGGCGATG
>CABSZQ010000132.1 GCA_902482195.1 uncultured Haemophilus sp. | reverse complement strand
GACTGAGCTTGATCAATATATTCTTCAAACTTTTCTTTACCATATTGACGAATATAAGTATCCGGATCTTCTCCATCGGGTAGGAAAATAAACTTAATTTGTCGTCCATCTTCCAGATAAGGCAAAGCGTTTTCAAGCGCGCGCCAAGCGGCATCACGCCCTGCTCTATCGCCATCGTAGCAGCAAATGACTTGCTCTGTTGAACGGAACAATAATTGAATTTGCTCCGAGGTCGTCGATGTACCAAGAGAAGCCACCGCATAATTGACACCAAATTGCGCTAATGCCACCACATCCATGTAGCCTTCAACCACTAATAGTTTCTCTGGCTCATCATTGATTTGTAAGGCTTCATACAAGCCATAAAGTTCATTACCTTTATGGTATGTAATGGTTTCGGGGGAGTTCAAATATTTGGGCTTTTCATCCGTTAAAACACGTCCCCCAAAAGCGACCGTACGACCACGTTTATCCCGAATCGGAAACATAATACGATTACGGAATTTATCGTACACATTGCCACGATCATTTCGAGAAAGCATGCCTAAATCAAATAGCTTTTTCTGTTCTTCTCGATTTTTGCCGAATTGACGCAACACTGTATCCATCGCATTGGGCACATAACCGATTTGGAAACGCTCAATAATTTCTGGCGATAAACCACGTTGCTGAAGATAGCTTTGAGCAGGAATATTTAGTGGAAGTTGAGCTTGATAAAACGACGCAATCTCTTGCATTAAATCGTATAAATTACGTTTTGTTTGATAACTCACATCCGGTTTATTGCCGAATTGATTTGGACGTTTTTCATAAGGCACTTCAAGCCCTGCCGAAGCGGCAAGTTCTTCAACGGCTTCAACAAATTCTAATTTGTCGTAATCCATTAAAAATGAAATAGCATTACCTTTCGCGCCACAGCCGAAGCAATAATAGAATTGTTTTTTTTCACTTACCGTAAAGGAAGGTGTTTTTTCGTGATGAAACGGGCAACAAGCTTGATAATCTCGTCCCGCTTTTTTGAGTTTCACGCGCGCATTAATCACATCGACAATATTCGATTTTGTGAGCAGATCATCAATAAATTGGCGTGGAATTGAGCCTTTCATTGCCTTGCCTCCTTGAATACGATGCGAAAGTGCGGTTGATTTTGCGTGACTTTTTTCGACGAGTTTAAAGCAACAAAACCGTGATACCCAAAAGGTTTCACGGTTTGTCTTAACTCGAGTTAGAAAATACTACAAATTAGTATAAACGGGTATTGCGCGCGTTTTCGCGAGCATTACGTTTAGCGTGACGTTTAGCAAGCGTTGCTTTTTCACGTTTACGGATTGTAGTTGGTTTTTCATAGAATTCACGAGCGCGAACTTCTGCTAAAATACCAGCTTTTTCGCAAGAGCGTTTGAAACGACGTAAAGCTACGTCAAATGATTCGTTTTCACGTACTTTAATTACAGGCATAAGCCAATCACCTCAATGAGTTTAATTTAATTGCAATTTTAAATTTTTATTACTGCCGAATGAACGGCAAATTCAATAAAGGACGCAATTCTAATCGATCTTCCCCGTAAAAGCAAAGGAAAGATCGCCTATTTGCTGAAAATTTGGCGTTTGAACTGGTTTAAGCGGGCTAAACAAGGTAAAATCTTTGCCAATTTTTTTAATAAAATGAGAAGAAAATGCGTATTTTAGGGATCGAAACCTCCTGTGATGAAACAGGTGTCGCGATTTATGATGAAGATAAAGGCTTAATTGCTAATCAGCTCTACACGCAAATTGCCTTGCATGCGGATTACGGCGGTGTGGTACCAGAACTCGCTTCCCGCGATCACATTCGCAAAACGGCGCCATTAATTAAAGCCGCATTAGAAGAAGCCAATTTAACCGCTGATCAAATTGATGGTATCGCCTATACAAGTGGCCCGGGGTTAGTGGGCGCATTATTAGTAGGCGCAACGATCGCGCGTTCACTGGCTTATGCCTGGAATGTGCCCGCTATTGGCGTACACCATATGGAAGGTCATCTACTTGCGCCAATGCTTGATGAAAATCGACCGCACTTTCCATTTATTGCCCTCTTAGTTTCAGGTGGACATACGCAATTAGTGCGCGTTGATGGCGTAGGAAAATATGAAGTCATTGGAGAATCTATTGATGATGCGGCAGGTGAAGCCTTTGATAAAACCGCAAAATTATTAGGGTTAGATTACCCTGGCGGTGCAGCACTTTCACGTTTAGCCGAAAAAGGATCGCCGGATCGTTTTGTATTTCCACGTCCAATGACAGATCGACCAGGCCTTGATTTTAGCTTTTCAGGTTTAAAAACCTCAGCGGCTAACACCATTAATCAAGCGCTCAAACAAGAAGGTGAATTAACCGAACAAACCAAAGCTGATATTGCGTTTGCCTTCCAAGATTCTGTCGTGGATACACTTGCAATTAAATGTAAACGCGCCTTAAAAGAAACCGGTTATAAGCGTTTGGTCATTGCTGGCGGCGTAAGCGCGAACAAAAAATTACGTGAAACCCTTGGCACTATGATGAAAAATCTTGGTGGTGAAGTGTTTTATCCGCAACCTCAATTTTGTACCGATAATGGTGCCATGATTGCCTATACGGGCTTTTTACGCTTAAAACAAGGTCAGCATAGCGATCTCGCCATTGATGTTAAACCTCGTTGGGCAATGACTGAACTCCCTGCAATTTAAGGAAAAAATATGGAAAATATGATTAAAGTGAGAGCTATGCGTGCAGCCGGTATCGCTTGTTTTTTAGTGCTCGCAATTATTGGCGCATGGATTTTTACCACACCAAGTGGTGATATCGTGAGCGCGCTTTCAGCTGCCGGAAAAATGGTTGGCGGTGGCGCCACTTACGGTACCTTTATGCTAGCAGCCTGTCCACCTGTTGCAGGATTTATTGCCTATTATTTCTGGAAATGGGTGATTAAATAATGGCAAAACTCTATTTTTACTACTCTACGATGAATGCGGGCAAATCAACCACCTTGCTGCAGTCTTCCTATAACTACCGTGAACGCAATATGAACACCATGGTTTATACGGCAGCCATTGATGACCGCTTTGGATTAGGCAAAGTCACGTCGCGTATTGGTATTCATGAAGACGCCAATTTATTTACGTCAACGAGTGACCTTTTTGCCGAAGTAAGCCAACGTTTACAACAAGAAAAAATTCATTGTGTTTTGGTTGATGAAGCCCAGTTTTTAACGAAACAGCAAGTGTATCAATTAAGCGATGTCGTGGATAAACTGAAGATTCCTGTGCTTTGTTATGGCTTGCGTACCGACTTCCAAGCAGAGCTATTTGAAGGTAGTAAGTATTTACTTGCTTGGGCAGATCAACTAGAAGAATTAAAAACAATCTGTTATTGTGGACGTAAAGCCAATTTCGTTTTACGTTTAAATGAACAAGGTGAAGTCATTAAGGAAGGGGAACAAATCCAAATTGGTGGAAACGACTCTTATCTTTCGGTTTGCCGCTATCATTACAAAGAAAAGTGCGGTCAGCTTTAACCTCATTTTTCAATTTTATACTCGGAGAACAATTTTATGCTAAAAAACAAAACATTCGGCAGTGCCTTAATCATTGCCGGCACGACCATCGGGGCGGGAATGCTCGCGATGCCATTAACCTCTGCCGGTATTGGTTTTGGTTACACCGTTTTCTTATTAGTCGGCTTATGGGCGCTTTTGGTTTACAGCGGTTTACTTTTTGTTGAAGTCTATCAAACGGCCGATCGATTAAATGATGGCGTGGCGACTCTCGCTGAAAAATACTTCGGCATTACTGGACGTGTCTTAGCCACCTTTAGTTTGCTCATTTTACTTTATGCTCTTTCTGCGGCCTACATCACCGGAGGCGGTTCATTATTATCGGGTTTACCAACCGCTTTTGGCTTTGAAAGTCTTTCCTCCGAACTTTCAATCATTTTATTTACCGTCGTACTCGGTGCCTTTGTGGTTGTCGGTACAAGAGGCGTTGATGGTGCCACCCGTATTCTGTTCATCGGTAAATTAATTGCCTTTGCTTTTGTGTTGTTCATGATGTTACCAAAAGTATCTGTCGATAACCTGATGGCCTTACCTTTAAATTATGCTTTCGTGATCTCTGCGGCACCAATTTTCTTTACCTCCTTTGGCTTCCACATCATCATGGGTAGCGTAAACAGCTATTTAGATGGTAGTGTTACTCAATTCCGTAAAGCGATTTTAATTGGTACAGCGATTCCACTTGTAGCTTATTTAGTGTGGCAATTAGCGACTCACGGTGTATTAAGCCAAAATGAATTTGTGCAAGTGTTACAAGCGGATCCAACCCTTAACGGCTTGGTCAATGCAACACGTCAAATCACGAACTCCCACATCATGGGGGAAATCGTACGTGTGTTCTCTGCACTTGCATTAATCACCTCTTTCCTTGGTGTGATGCTAGGGGTATTTGAAGGTCTTGGTGACTTATTCAAACGTTATAAATTGCCACACAACCGTTTAACACTGACGGTTGCCGCCTTCACACCACCACTTGCATTTGCCTTGTATTATCCGGAGGGTTTTATCGCCGCATTAAGCTATGCAGGTTTACTCTGTGCGTTCTATTGCTTGATTTTACCTATTGGACTAGCATGGAAAACACGTCAAGCGAATCCGAATCTGCCTTATCACGTAATCGGTGGAAACGTAACCTTAGTGATAGCCTTAGTCATTGGTGTCGTGATTATGATCGTGCCATTCTTAATTCAAGCGGGTTATTTACCTGCAGTAGCAGGCTAAAGTGCGGTAGATTTTCAAGGCATTTTTCTCATAAAAGTAGGGCTTAAACGCCCTATTTTTTTATTTTCAAAAATTTTCATTTTTTTTACCTCTCTTAATC
>CABSZQ010000131.1 GCA_902482195.1 uncultured Haemophilus sp. | reverse complement strand
GAGGGGGTCGGCGCACGTAAATCAGCCACAAAATCTGCGATGGTGACATCCGTTTCGTGACCTACCGCGCTGATAATCGGTAAATTAGAACGGAAAATCGCACGTGCCACTTCTTCTTCATTAAAGCACCAAAGATCTTCTAAAGAACCACCACCACGGCCGACAATCAATACATCCACTTCTTGACGCGCATTAGCGAGATCAACCATTTGGACGATTTCAGCCGTTGCTTCTTTGCCTTGCACTGCTGTTGGGTAAATCACCACTTTTAAACTCGGATCGCGGCGAGCCAAAATATGTAAAATATCCTGCAACGCTGCGCCTGTAGAAGAGGTCACAATGCCCACCGCTTTAGCAAAGTCCGGCAAGCTTTTCTTCAAGTTTTGTGCAAACAACCCTTCAGCCGCCAATTTCATTTTTAGCGCTTCAAATTGCTGTTGCAATAACCCTTCGCCAGCAGGGTGCATGGATTCAATAATCAGCTGATAATCACCGCGAGGCTCATATAAACTGACATTCGCCCGCACCAAGACCTGCATACCATTTTGCGGACGAAATCCCACTCGCAAATTTTTCATGCGGAACATCGCACCGCGAACTTGGGCATTTTCATCTTTCAGCGTTAAATACCAATGCCCCGACACAGGTTGGGTGAAATTAGAAATCTCCCCTGTAAGCCAAATCTGTGAAAAATTCCCTTCCAACATTTGGCGAGCTGCGCTGTTCAGTTGGGAAACGGAGTAAATGTTTTCAGACATTATTCAATCAACACCCAACCGTCATCTAACCAGTTACAAATCGAATCAAGCAATAACTCCATTGTACTTTCAGGATCTTCTGTATCATTCACTAAATTATTTAAGAATGCCCAATCTAGCGCTTCACCATCAGAAAGACGTTTCAACACTTCCGCTTCAATAACATTCACTTCATCTAACCATTCACTATTAGCATAAATGCGGAGCGGATTTTCGGTGTAAAGTAATTTGCAGTTATTGTCCTGCATTAATACACCTTGTTCCTCTTCTAAAATTGACCGCACTTCGTCAGGATCAGACATTTCATCCGATACCAGCATTTCATAACGACGTGAGCTCACTGTACTGGCTACTGCTTGTTTGAACAAGGCATCAAAGGCTTCTGACTCTGCCAATTTCGCTAAGAATTGCTTTTTCATTGCTTGAATATTTTCATCCGCCAATTTGCCTGTACTTTGCTCTGATTGCGTTAAGCGTAACGGTAATTGGAATTCGCTTAAATTCAATTCAGGATCTTGATGACAAAACGATTTATTCACGTTATCAAAAATGTCTGCTAAATTCGGATAACGCAAACCAAAAGAAAAGGTCAAACAATCATCTTCAGCCACACCATAATGCGACATGCGAGCCGGAATATAAAGAATATCGCCTGGATTCATGACTTCATCAATCACTAATTCGCCCATATCATCAAAAATGCGAATCGGCTGATTCGGTTTAAATTCAGTGGAAGAATCGCACCATTTACCTAACTGCCAACGGCGGTGACCATAGCCTTGTACCAAGAATACATCATATTCGTCATAATGCTTACCTACAGAACCACCTTTAGGTGCATAGGACACCATAATATCGTCGCGTTGCCATTGTGGGATAAAGCCAAATTTATTCCAAAGCTGACCGAGTTCTGTGCTCCATTGTTCTAAATTTTGGACGAGCACCGACCATTTCTCGGGTACATCTGCAAAATCTTCTTCAGATAACGGACTGAAAAACACTTTCCAATTATCCTCTGAAAAGGTTTTCACTAAACGCGCGGTCACATCTTCGCCTTGTGCTAATTCGATAATATCCTCAGGCTCGAATTGGCCAACAATTTCAGGTAAACCATTACGAATAATCAATGGTTTTTTCTGCCAATAATCACGCAGGAAAATTTCAGGGGTAATGCCATCAGGCAGACAATATTGGTTGGAAAGTGCGGTCATTTTTTTACTCCTTTTCCTGTTTTTCTTGTTGGGCTTTTTCTTGTGCGGCTTTGGCTTGCTCTGCTGCACGTTTACGACGAATTTCTTTAGGATCCGCTAACAATGGACGATAAATTTCAATACGATCACCATCTTTTAACTGATCCGTTAATTTGGCTGGACGGGAATAAATCCCCACTTTATTTTCACGTAAATCGATCTCGGTAAACTGTTGCAAAATGCCTGATTGTAAAATAGCCGTTTGGATCATCGTGCCTTCATCCACTTTGAAGGATTTCAAATAATAACGATCCGGTAAGGCATAGGCGATTTCAATATTAATTTGGTTCATGTCTTATTCTGTCTTAATGAGTTTTCCGTTATTATAGCGGAAAAGTGCGGTCAATATTAACGATAAAATCAGGAGTTCATCATGAATTGGGTATTTTTTGCCATTGGTTCAGCCTTTTTCGCTGGGCTTACCGCTATTTTAGGAAAATTAGGGGTTGAAGGCATTAACAGCAATCTCGCGACCTTTATCCGCACAATTGTGGTGTTACTCGTTACAGCGGGTATCATTAGCGCACGTAACGAATGGCAACTGCCACAACATATTGCGGCAAAACCTCTCACCTTTTTAATTCTTTCCGGTATTGCTACAGGTCTATCTTGGCTTTGTTATTATCGTGCGTTGCAAATGGCGCCCGCCTCTTGGGTTGCCCCTATAGATAAACTCAGTGTCGTGATTGCCATTATTTTAGGTGTGGTGTTGTTAGGCGAACCCTTAAGTATGAAATTAGTTATGGGAAGTCTATTAATTCTCTCGGGCGTTTTAGTATTAGCCTTATAGATTGAGAAATTAGCCCTTTTTCGCTACAATACGCCACTATTTTTATTCAAGCAGAAAACTATGTCTGAAATTAAACTCATCGTGGGGCTGGGAAACCCTGGCGATAAATATGCGGAAACCCGCCACAATGCAGGTGAATGGTTGATTGAGCGTTTGGCTCGTCGCTTTAATGTTTCGCTTAATGCAGAAAATAAATTCTTCGGTTATGTAGGAAAAGCACTGATTAACGGCAAAGAAGTCCGTTTTTTAGTGCCAACGACGTTTATGAATTTAAGCGGAAAAGCAGTGGGTGCACTTGCTAATTTTTATCGCATCAAACCAGAAGAAATTTTAGTGCTACACGATGAATTAGATTTACCGCCGGGCACCGTAAAATTAAAACAAGGTGGCGGACATGGCGGACACAATGGTTTAAAAGATATCGTGGCTCAGCTTGGTAACAGCAACAATTTCTATCGTTTACGCATTGGTATTGGTCATCCTGGACACCGTGATTTAGTTTCAGGTTTTGTGCTTAACAAACCCGCGCCTGCAGAAAGAGAAGCGCTCGATAAAGCGTTAGATGAAGCCACCGATTGCATTGAATTGCTTTTCAAAGAAGGCATGGTGAAAGCTACCAATCGCTTAAACAGTTTTAAAATTTAACTCAAAAGTGCGGTGAAAAAATACCATAAATTTTAACCGCACTTACGCTTACAATAAGGAAAACATCATGGGATTTAAATGTGGTATCGTTGGTTTGCCAAACGTCGGTAAATCTACCCTTTTTAATGCATTAACCAAAGCCGGTATCGAAGCGGCAAACTATCCGTTCTGTACAATCGAACCAAATACTGGCGTGGTACCAATGCCAGATCCGCGTTTAGATGCGTTAGCGGAAATTGTTAAACCTGAACGTGTGTTGCCCACCACCATGGAATTTGTGGATATCGCAGGCTTGGTGGCCGGCGCGAGTAAAGGCGAAGGTTTGGGTAATAAATTCCTCGCCAACATCCGCGAAACGGACGCCATTGGCCATGTCGTACGTTGTTTTGAAAACGATGACATCGTGCACGTTGCAGGTAAAATCGATCCATTAAGCGATATCGAAACCATCAATACCGAATTAGCCCTTGCTGACTTAGACAGCTGTGAACGTGCCATCCAACGTTTACAAAAACGTGCTAAAGGTGGCGATAAAGACGCAAAATTTGAGCTTTCTGTGATGGAAAAAATCCTTCCTGTACTTTCTGAAGCAGGCATGATTCGTTCTGTTGAGTTAGATAAAGATGAGTTATTAGCAATTAAAAGCTACAACTTCCTTACATTAAAACCAACCATGTACATTGCGAACGTAAATGAAGACGGTTTTGAAAATAACCCATATTTAGACAAAGTGCGTGAGTTTGCAGAAAAAGAAGGCTCTGTTGTGGTGCCTGTATGCGCGGCGATTGAAGCAGAAATTGCTGAGCTTGATGACGATGAAAAAATCGAATTCTTACAAGATCTTGGTATTGAAGAACCTGGCTTAAACCGTGTAATTCGTGCAGGTTATGCCTTATTAAATCTTCAAACCTACTTCACTGCGGGCGTGAAAGAAGTGCGCGCATGGACAGTTTCTGTTGGTGCAACCGCCCCTAAAGCGGCCGCTGTAATCCACACAGACTTTGAAAAAGGCTTCATCCGTGCAGAAGTAATTGCTTACGATGACTTCATCCAATTCAAAGGTGAAAACGGTGCAAAAGAAGCAGGTAAATGGCGCTTAGAAGGTAAAGACTATATCGTCCAAGATGGTGATGTCATGCACTTCCGCTTTAACGTATAAAAACAATTCAGACCGCATAACTATGCGGTCTTTTTGTATTTCTAAAAGGAAAAACAATGTCGGATAAATTAAATCAACTCATCGAATTGTTAAAATTAGAAAAAATTGATGATCTTATCTTTCGCGGAGCCTGTGAAGACTTAGGTTTTCGCCAAGTATTTGGCGGTCAGGTTGTGGCACAATCGCTTTCTGCCGCGATGCAAGTTGCCCCGCCTGAGCGCGTACTCCACTCTTGCCATGCTTACTTTTTGGCACCTGGCGACAGTCAATACCCGATTATTTATGACGTGGAAAC
>CABSZQ010000130.1 GCA_902482195.1 uncultured Haemophilus sp. | reverse complement strand
GGCGCACATCCGCCTTGGTTTTTTCATCATGTGCCATCTTAACCCCCGAATTTTGCTTTAATCAGCTCAAACCCAACGGAGACGACCAAGCCACTTAACCCGCCAATAACCGCAGCACGCACACCTAATTTCGCCAAACTTTCTTCTACCTTTGCCAAGCGCGAATCAATTTCATCCACCCGTCCATCTAAACGGTCAATTTTGTGATTGACGGTACGGCTTAAAGATAAAATCTCATCCAGTTTAGCGGTGATTTCTTCTTTTTCCGCAAGTTGATCTAACATCACTTATCCACCTTTTTATCTAACTTCTGATTGATTTCTTTCAACTGATCGCGCACCTCTTTCAAAATGCTTTCAAAGTGTTTATCTTTTACTTCAGCAAGCTCTTTACTCTGAAAATCGTGTTGCATTTGCTTTTCTAAGGCTTTAATCGCATGCTCATTTTCAGCCACTTTATCGTTTACTGATTTCCACACCCAGCCAACTAATGTCATAATCAACGTCGTGCCAATCCCAATAAACACTTTATCGTCAATCATTTTGACTCCTTACTTTTAGTGCAAATCTCACGATAAGTCGCATTATGTACCGCAATTTGTCGCAATGTTTCCGTGGTATCTTGTCTGCTGGCAGTAATAATGCCAAATCCACTGCAACTTGGATTAATCACGGAGATCGCCTGATTGCTGCAGGCGGTTAATGACATCATCACGGCTAGTATTACGAGTGTTTTCTTCATTTTTCTTTCTCACTTCAAAATGTTTTACTTGAGTTTCAGCCACGGCTTTTTGCGTTTGCAACTGGGCATTGGTTTTTAATAACTGCTCAATCTCACGGTGTGCATGTTTCAGCTTAAACATCACATACGCACCCAATAGTGCGAAAATTCCGAGCCCTGCTAAAATAATCTGCATACTCATCAAATCCCCCTTGGTCTATCCGTTTGTTCCGGTTCGACATAAACTTCACCGGTAATCGGTTCTTCTGGTTTCGTTTGTTTGGCTTGAAAAGCCATCACCGCCCCTTTGGTTGCGGCAGAACCACCACAAAAACAAGCAAAATAGAAGAACAAATCAGTGACGGCAGAACGGTCAAGATAAACGGCATAAATCAGCACACCAGCCATGACCAGAAAGCCGAAAAATTGAATAAAACCTGTCGTACTCGCACGACCATCATTATTGGTAAATAATTCAAAAAATTTACTCATTGACATAATCTCCACATAATCACTTCAGCTGGAGTTGGTTTGCCGCGAAAGACATAACTCCATGCGTTTTTACTATAAAAGTGCGGTCGATTTTGCGAGATTTTTTTGGTTGTCAAAACTCGGTTTTGTAACCAATTAAAAACACGTTTAAACACGCCTAAAAATTTAAACTTCATTATCAATCGCTCCATATTTAAGATTACCCGCCACACGACGAACCCAGCCTTTACCAAAGGTCGCAAAAGTGCTTAGTTTGCAATAAAATTCAAGACGTTCAGCATTAAGACGCATAATGACGTCAGAAATCGCCATTTTTTTAATAGCGGCAATCGTCATATTGCCAATAATGCCGTCATCCGCCACATTCACCGCACGTTGCAACATACGACTCGCATTACCTAATCCATGATTTACAGCCGCATCAAAAAACTGATAAGCCACCGCATCTGGCATTTTGTCGCATTGATAACGTAGCCAAAATGCGGAGTAGTAAATTTTATACGCTTGCTCACGCGTCATTGCTCGCATACTGCCTTGATAACCGTTTGCCTGAGCTGTACGTTTAGTGATTCCCCAGTTGGTTTCACCGCCTGGGTCTCTTGGGTCATTAACGTAGCCGCCTTCATGACCAATTAAACGGCTGAAAATCTGTGTAAAATTTAAAGACATAAAAAATACCCTCAATCGTTGATATGATTGAGGGTATTCTGAATTAAAAGAAGGTTAATTAATGGGGGAGAAACTTCCACACGCCCACTTGTTCTAAAATAACGCCGCTTGTTGATATTGCTGGACTTGATGAGAGCGTATAATTTCCCAGGCTTGACGATCACAGAGTTTGTATTTAGGACAAAGCTCAAGCATTGCCGTGCGGCCACTTTTCTTTTCGGTTTGCGTGATGTAGTCAAAATCCGCTTTTAGGCGTTCGTTGCGTAACAACCGTAGAGCGACTTCACAACGCGGAATATAGACTTCCTCCGCCTGAAAATAATGACGCAATTTGACCGCACTTTCCTGCCCGATGAGTGCTTTTAGTCGCGGGAAATACACTGCTCCGTCGGTAAAACGAAACGTTGCCCCTCCGAACTGATTAATAATTTTTTCTACGTCAACAAACCCAACTAACTCCACCATTTCCAGTACGATTTCAGGCAGATAGTTGGCAACGCTCTCTAACTTTGACTGCATAACATTTCCCCTATGTGACCATTTAGGCGGATTGTCGCACGGAAATTTTAAAAAGGCGGTATTTTTGAAAAAAAAGATAAAAAAAATCCCAATGTTTTCACATTGGGATCTCGTTATTTTTCAGAACCAAGGATAATTAGTTCGTCTTCATAATCTTTTTTATTCGGTGCATGTTTCACAGCATTTTTACAATCTGAATAGTTTTTCTGGAATTCTGCTTTAGACTGATTAAAGGATTTGAAATCAAACGAGTCCTTATCATTCCATTCCGCTACTTTTGTTCCTTTTGGTGCGGCAATCCACATTGCTTGCGCATAACTAACAGCACTGTGGCAAGCACCAAAATAACCTAATGCATTTATTTTTTGTGCATATCCATCTGCTTTTTTCATTTTATTAAGAGTATCTTGCCATTTTGTCACATTGCCGTTGGCATGCTGTTCAAAAGCCTGGCGAATCCCTTTATCTGTATTAAATACTGATAGCAACGTGATAATAGCTTTCGCATCATCTTTATGGGCATTATAAAATGCCGTATCTTCATCAAAACGTGCTTGATCAAATGCCAATGCGTTAAATGCTATACCTAGTGAACATATTGAAACTAAAAGTAATTTTTTCATATTTCCTCCAATAAAAAAGGCTCCAAAGAGCCTTCAATTTACACCTGATAATTTCATCTTACAATGCTTTTTTATTCCGATCATACACCGCCAACATCTGCACCACCTTTTTCAACTGCCACGGCTGCAACCAATGCACAAAATCCACTTTAAACGAACGTTTCGCAATACCATCAGCATATTCTTTCGGTAAACCATGTTTTGCTAAAAGTGCGGTAATTTTTGCCAAATAAATTTTCTTATCTTCGCGTGGTGCCGCACGATTTCCCCAAAAATGACCACTGGATTTAAAACCCTTTTGCACCATAACATTTAACACCTTTTGCAATTCACTTTCCGTCATTTCAGTACAACTTGTTTTCCCCGTTGTACTTACCAATAATTGACGATAGGTTTCATCATCAAGACCTAATTGGCTTTTTCCAATATGGATTCGAGCGATTAAATTTTTACGCAACATAGCCTTTCTCCTGTTCCGCTTTCCAGGCTTTCCAAACCGCAAACTCAGGCATATTTTCCACAAATTGCAACTGCCCAATAGCGGCATAACGTTCAATATATTGAATGGCTGCCATACGTTTATCCTCTTCTTGCGCCGCCACGCTTTGCATTTCAGCTTTGCCTTCATTACGCACCACCGCAAACAACGGTTTCGCCCCCTCATACACTTTCTTCAAATAGTTATGATTCGCTAGAGCTTGAATATTGCGGGTTTCCCGACGGTTTTTCATCACCGCTTGCACCGTTTCATTCAACGCATGGGCGAGTAGCGGACTGGGTTGATACATTTCCAACACATCTTTCATTAATCTCAATGCCCGACCATTAGATAACGCCGATCTTTCAGGACGAAACAAACCAATATAACTCACCAACGCACGCGCATTGCGACCACCCAAATTGGATATTAACCCCAACATCTCACGCCCCGCATCATCTTCTAACAACGCATCCAAATGGATATCACTGTGGCAAATAGGGCAACGGCATAGTTTCATTATTGTTCCCTCAAACTTAATTTAAAACACATTACTCAGCCCACTTCATCTCACTTATCCCCCTCTTTCGTAAAGAGGGGCTAGGGGAGATTTAATAGGCTGTAAATGGGCTTTTTACTTGGATCGTTGAAGAATCTCATCAATAACCGGATCTAGTGTTAAAATCCGCTTTGTAATACCAATCAACGTGCGACCAATTTCATCCGGATTATCTACTTTTGCACTGACATCCCATTCATCATCAGCAGAATGACAAAAATCAAAGTGGATTTTGTGTGAAAAGCCTTTTTCAACATTAGGATCCATTCGTTCAAAGGCCCCCCAACCAGCCTGTACAATTTCAGGGAGTTTAAACATCAAACAATTCATGGCATCTTTTACATAATAATTAGGTTTATTATGATATTGAGCGTTGATGTTGAATGTTAAATCATCGGGTTCAACCGTAACCTTAAAATCTAGCGTCGCAGAATATGTTTTTTCGCTCACTTTAAGCTCCTTTGTAACTTGGGTATTCACTTCTCAAAATCCGATAACAATTGGTCTTTAACTCAAAAATGCTTCTCGGCAGAGCGTTAATAGGTAAGGATTTAAAGGCTTTACCGCTATGGTCCATACCATACGGCACACCGATTGCGCGCCAACATCGTGCGGCGTGTACCGCTGCGTCTTTAACCACATCCGAGTTAATCACAAAGCTATTTGGCCCAATGCGTTGCAACAAAACACCTTGTGCCATAAGCTTTTTAACCCGTCGTCTAAACTGACTTTCGCTTAATCCGGAGCCTGCAATAAGTTGGCTTACACTCAATATTGCAAAGTCTTCTGCTCTGTTCTCTGCATAATCATCGCTATATGTACCAACGCTACCACCGATATAAGTCACTAAGGTTCCTTGCGCAATACGGTCTAATGTTT
>CABSZQ010000129.1 GCA_902482195.1 uncultured Haemophilus sp. | reverse complement strand
ATGTATTAACTGTAACAAGTTAGATAAAGAAGGCGTATCGAAAGATACGCCTTTTTGTTTTTTATCAATGAATGTTGTTTTTATGATAGAAAGTGCGGTCAAAAATTGTGTTGTTTTGGTATGATACAGACTCATTTTTTATACAGGTGGTTTTATGCAGCAACTTCCATTTAAAGCCGTTGTTTCTGATCTTGACGGTACATTACTCAATGCTAATCATGCAATTGGTGATTTTACAATTGAGATATTAAATAAATTAGAACAAAAAGGTGTTGATATTATTTTAGCGACAGGCCGTAATCACACGGATGTTTCTTCTATTTTAGGTAAGATTGGAGCGGAGCATGCTGTAATGATCACTTCCAATGGCGCGAGAGTACGCGACCTAAAAGGTAACCTTATTTATAGCAATAGTCTTCCAGAAGAAATCGTACTTGAGTTGTATAAAATCCCTTTTGATCGTACCAAGATTTGTATCAATACTTATCAAGATGATGGTTGGTTTATCAATATAGATGTGCCTGAATTAGCAAAATATCACAAGGATTCTGGTTTCATGTATGAGGTGGTTGATTTCACAAAACATCACGGAAGAGGAACTGAAAAAGTATTTTTTATTGCTCGTGACCCGAAAGATCTTGTAGAACTGGAAGATTATCTTAGAATACACTTTGGTGATAAAACGACGATTGTTTATTCCGCTGTGACTTGCTTAGAGGTCATGAACAAAAATGTATCTAAAGGTGATGCATTAGCTCATCTATTAGAAAATAGAAATTATGGATTAAAAGATTGTATTGCTTTTGGTGATGGTCAAAATGATGTTGAAATGCTTTCTTTGGCTGGTAAAGGTTATGTGATGGCGAATGCTGATCCTCGTCTAAAAGAAGCTTGTCCTGAATTGGAAGAAATTGGGTTCAATAAAGACGAAGCGGTAGCCAAACATTTGGCGGAGCTTTTTGGTATCAAATAAATGTTTCAGTCGCTTATTCTTGTTAGCACAGGCGCAGCCATCGGTGCATCCTTACGATGGGGATTAGGCCTTTGGTTGAATTCACTATTTAGCACACTTGCATTTGGTACACTTGTGGCGAACTTTATTGGCTGTTTTTTGATGGGGATTTTAGTGGCAGCCTTTTGGTTATTTCCTCAATTTAGCCCTGAATGGCGATTATTCTTAGTGACTGGATTTCTTGGTGCTCTCACCACCTTTTCTTCTTTTTCAGGCGAAGTAATAGAACTCTTTTTTAAAGAAGAGTGGGTAAATGGATTGTTCGTTTTAGTGAGCCATTTAGTTGGTAGTTTAATTTTTACAGTATTAGGGATTTATTTCTTTAGGCTCATCAGTCTTCTATTCCATTTCCGATAAAATCGCTAAATTCTTCAGAATAAAATCCATGAGAGAGCATATACTGCCAAATTTTTTGTTTGCTTTTGATTGGTTGAGGTTCTGCATAATTAGGAAACTTTTTGTGTAGAACCTTTTCTGCTATTTCAATCCAATTAATTTCACTTTCTGCGAGGACTTCATTGATTACGTCTGAAGATACACCTTTCAGTTGACGTAATTCTTGTTTGATACGATTTGCACCATACCCACGTTGCGAACGTGCGTGTAAATAGTTTTCAGCAAATCGTTTATCATTTTGCCAGTTTTTTTTCTGGCAGTAAGCAATCGTTTCATCGATCTCATCTTCTGTAAATGCTTTTTCCTGCATTTTATTGCGTAGTTCAAATTCGCTATATTCACGTCGAGCAAGTAAATTAACAACATAGCTCAAGGCAAGAGAAGACATAGAAATTCCTTTTAGGTGAAATACGGTTGAAATGAAAAGTGCGGTCAATTTTGACCGCACTTTTAGTGATTAGAAATCGCTTTCTGCGTCATCATTAGATTGTTCAATATCAGCCATTAATGCTTGTTCTGGGTTAGCGACTAATTCAGCACGAAGCTTCGCTTCAAGTTCGTCTGATTTTGCAGGATTTTCATGTAACCACTTCATCGCATTGGCTTTACCTTGACCAATTTTTTCACCGTTATATGCATACCACGCGCCGGATTTCTCAACAAGTTTGTGTTTAACACCTAGTTCAATTAATTCGCCTGCTTTAGAGATACCTTCTCCATAAAGAATTTGGAAATCTACTTGGCGGAAAGGTGCGGCTAATTTATTTTTAACTACTTTAACACGAGTTTCGTTACCAATGACCTCATCTCCATCTTTAACTGAACCAGTGCGACGGATATCTAAACGAACAGAAGAGTAGAATTTTAGTGCGTTACCACCAGTTGTGGTTTCAGGGTTACCAAACATGACACCAATTTTCATACGAATTTGGTTAATGAAGATAACGAGACAGTTTGCATTTTTGATTTGACCGGTTAATTTACGTAGTGCTTGAGACATTAAACGCGCTTGTAAACCCATGTGTGAATCACCCATTTCACCTTCAATTTCAGCTTTTGGGGTAAGTGCAGCAACCGAGTCCACAATGACCACATCTACAGCTCCAGAACGTACTAAGGCATCACAAATTTCAAGTGCTTGCTCACCATTATCTGGTTGGGAGACTAAGAGCTCTTTAACATCAACACCAAGTTTTGCTGCATAAATAGGATCAAGTGCATGCTCTGCATCGATAAACGCACAGGTTTTACCTACTTTTTGTGCTTGAGCGATGACAGATAAAGTTAAAGTTGTTTTACCAGAAGATTCAGGTCCAAAAATTTCAACAATACGACCCATTGGTAAACCACCAATACCAAGAGCGACATCAAGACCTAAAGAACCAGTTGAAACAGATTCTACATCAAGGGCTTGAGTATCGCCCAATTTCATAATTGAGCCTTTACCGAATTGCTTTTCAATTTGACCAAGTGCTGCGGCGAGCGCTTTTTGCTTTTCTTCTTGAGTTGCCATATAAAACCTTCTTGAATAGAGTTATCTAAATTTGGCTAGATTATATCTGTATTGATGTACAGTATCAAGAGAAAATTTTTTCCTCGATGAAAAAATGTGAATCAGATTCCAAACTTGAGAAATAGTTTATTCAAAATCAACTTCTTAAGTATTTTTTTAGATCTTGAATTTGTGCTGAGAGAATTTTTTCACCCAGTTCATATACAGTTCTTATTTTGGTTTCATCTCGTTCTAATCGACCTATATTGAGCGGTACATTTGGACGGATTACAAAGATTTTATTTTGTTTTTCTAAACGAATAATTTCTTCTACTTGTTCATTATAAGTGCGGTAGCGATTTTCTAAGGTTTTAACTAAGTGTGGATATTTGCGATAAAAAAGCTTGAATAAAAAAGAAGAAGATTTTGTTTTACGGTAGTCGATAGGTTGGGTTAAAACAACGATGATTTTATCACAACCGAGCTCTTGTGCTTTTTCAAATGGAATACTATCAGCAATTCCACCGTCTAGATATTTTTGCCCATTGATTTCCACAAATTGCGAGACAAAAGGCATGGCCGAGGTTGCTCTGAAGTATTCCATTTCTTTGAAAACATTTTCGATTTTGAAATATTCAGCTTTACCATTCTCAATGTTTGTGGCTGCCAAATAGAAATCAATGTGAGATTTCTCGAATTCATTTTGATCAAAAGGGTCAAGATTAAAGGGGAGATCATAGAAAGCGAAATCTTTATTGATAATATTGCCTGTTGTAAAAAGGCTATGAAATCCCATGTAATGTTTATCTTTAAGATATTTTAGGTTATATCTCAACGCTCTTTCTTTTTGCTTGGATGCATAATTTATGCCAAATAATGCCCCTGCAGAAATGCCAATAATTTTATTTATTTGAATGTTTTGTTCCATCAGTGCATCAAGGACACCTGCGGTAAACATACCTCTCATGCCACCACCCTCAAGAACGAGTCCTACTGTCATTTTTACTCCTGAATTCTAAAAACTTTTAATCGATTAAATATTAAACTATAAACTTATTTTTTCTTATCTGGTTGTTTATCAATAAATAAATTTTGCATTTGCGATCTTTCTCACAAAATTGAAATTTTATATTCGTCACCTTTAACTGGTTATGATATAAACATTTTTGAGAAGTACTTCTTGGTATAGTCGTATGTGATTAACCTTGAATAAGGAGGAGTTTTAAAATGAAAACTCTCATAATCCCAAATGATCATATCAGTAAAGTATGTGATTTGCTAAATCAACTTATCGGAGATGTGACAAGTAAAAATTTATTTACTGGATATGGCTTGTATTATAAAGAGAAAGATATGTTTGCGGTTTGGGCAAACAATAAGGTTTACTTACGTGCTAAGGATGAGCTTTCGATAAAATTAAAAGGACTTGGATGTAAACCTTTTGCAACAAATGAACTCAATAAACGCTTTGTATTATCTGATTATTATGCTTTAACTGAAAGTATCTTGAAAGATAATGTCTTAATGAGAACCTTGATCATTCTTTCAATTACTCAAATAAGGAAGGAAAAACTCGATTTTGCACTCTCTAAGATTGGACGGATTCGTGATTTACCGAATTTATCGGTTAAGTATGAACGAGCATTAAAGAAAGTTGGTATTGATAATGTCGATATTTTACGACAAATAGGTGCTGAAAATGCAATTGTTCGTTTGAAGAAAGCGGACATTGGTGCAACAGAAGCTTTTTATTGGCGACTTCGTGGCGCTTTAGAAAATCGTAATTGTGAGTTTTATACTGAGAAAGAAAAGGAGAGAGGGCTTATTAAACTTAATGAAATACTTTCTGCAAATGGATTTAGGCGCTGTAAACGGACTTTAAAAAAGGCTGAATAGCATAACTTAAAGGTGTCTGCGTCTAAAAAATCATCTATCGATAAATTTTTTTTAAAAAGTGCTTGCGTGGATTTCAAAAATCCCTATAATGCACCCCACACAACGACGCGCTGTTGTGAAGCTTTAATAAAACCAGTGCGTCGTTATTTTTTGCTCTTTAACAATATATCAGACAATCTGTGTGGGCACTTGTTGATTGAC
>CABSZQ010000128.1 GCA_902482195.1 uncultured Haemophilus sp. | reverse complement strand
GCTGGACTTAAGGGAATAATCTTCTCAAAAACTTGTACCCGTAATTTAGCCAAAATGCGGAAAGTCGCATCGTGTGTCACCAACTTTTCAAAATAACGGAAAAGGGTACGGCCAATGGCAAGCCCACGCACAGAGGCAGAAGGATAGAAGAAATTAAATAACGTGCCAAGACCCGCAATGGCTGTTGCCGCTAAAAACCAACCCGATGTGGTCAGCAAGCCAATACTGGATGCGAGGCCTGTAATCATTAAAACCAAGCCTAAAAATAAAGGCAACTTGGCGAATTTAAATAAACGTAAAAAGGGAAGTAAAGCACGCATTATTGAATATCCTCTTTTCGTTGAGCCAATAATTCGGCAAAGAAGCCTTGATCTTTTAATTGGTTGAAATGGCCTTGTTGAACAATTTCACCTTCTTGCATCACTAAAATATTGTCGCATTGTTTCAGATCTTCAATGCGGTGTGTGATCATTAAGGTCGTTTGGTTATGGCTCATTTTTGCAAGGGCTGCAAGTACCAGATTTTCAGATTGAGCATCTAGGCTAGCCGTTGGCTCATCAAGTAATAATAAATTGCCTTTGCGTAGTAAAGCGCGTGCGATAGCTAAGCGTTGAGCTTGGCCTACAGATACACCAATGCCGCCATCTTTAATTTCGCTATCCAAGCCTAATTTATCGGTAAACTCTTTTGCTTGAGCAGAAATCAAGGCTTGCTCAATTTGCTCATCAGTTGCTTGAATATCGCCTAAAAGTAGATTTTCTTTGATGCTACCTTGTAGTAGTAATGGGTTTTGTCCGACCCAAGCAATTTGTTTGCGCCAGTCACTTAAACGGCTTTGATTCAGTTCAACACCGTTAATTTTTAAGCTGCCTTCATAGGGCAAGAAGCCGAGTAATACATTGATTAAAGAGGTTTTTCCTGCACCACTTTGGCCCACAAGGGCAATATGGCTTTCTTTCGGAATATGGAATGAAAGTGGCTTAGTTAATGGTTGACCTTGTGGAGAAAGTGCCACTAAATTTTCAGCCTGAATTTCGACCGCACTTTGTGCTGGAATTTGTTCATTGCCTTGATGTGCAATTAAATAATCTGCCTCTAAGAAATCGACAATGGCATCAGCAGCACCAATGCCTGCTGCACGATCGTGATAGTAAGTCCCGAGATCACGCAATGGCTGATAAAACTCTGGTGCTAGAATTAAGCAGAAAAAGCCGGTAAACAAGGTCAGCGTGGTACCATAAGTACCAAATTCGACTTGGCCTAAATAGCTAAAACCAAAGTACACTGCCATTAAAGCAATGGAAATGGAGGTGAAAAACTCTAACACGGCAGAAGAGAGAAACGCCATTTTAAGTACAGCCATGGTCGTTTCACGGAAGTCTTCCGTTGTGCTTTCAATATGTTGTGTTTGTTCTGAAGTGCGGTTGAAAAGACGCAAGGTTTCTAAACCGCGTAAGCGATCCAAGAATTGTGCACTTAAGCGAGAAAGGGTTGCCATATTTTTTTGGCTACTATCTGCTGCTGCAATCCCTACTAGAATCATAAAAATTGGCACAAGTGGTGCGGTCACCATCAAAATCAGTCCAGCAGCCCAGTTGAGTGGGAATACAGCAATTAAAATCACCATTGGTACAATGGCAGACAAACTTTGTTGTGGTAAGAAACGCGCATAGAAGTTATGCAGATTTTCCACTTGTTCAAGCATGATACTTGCCCAGCTTCCGGCTGGTTTATTATTGATGGTGGCCGGCCCAACTTGATGGATTTTATCTAAGATCTTTTGACGCATATGATTGCGCAGTAATCGACCTGCTTTAAAGCCAATTTTTTCGCGTAGCCATAAAATGACCGCACGCAAAGCAAAAGTAATGATTAATGCAATAAAATATGGAACCAGCTCACCGCGATCGACATTTTGCATAATCAGCTTGTCGAGCAATGTCGCAAGAAAATAGGTTTGAGCCACAAGAATTAAGGAAGAAAGTGTGGCAAGGGCAATATTGGTGCGCATTAATTTTTTAACAGGTTGTTGCTGCGCACGAAGCCATTTTTGTAAATATTTTTGGCGAAGTTTGTCCATAGATTTGTAGAGTTAGTATTTAAAAAGCTCTCCCTCTCTATTGAGAGGGAGCTTGAAGGGCGAGTTTATTGATACAAAATTGATTCTTTAAAATCTCCCTTAACCCCTCTTGGCTAAAGAGGGGGAAAATAAATAAGGAAATTTATTTATTCTTGTGCATCTAAATAACGTTCAGCATCTAATGCCGCCATACAGCCTGTACCTGCTGAAGTAATCGCTTGGCGATAGTTGTGATCCATTACATCACCTGCAGCAAATACGCCTTCCACAGAGGTTGCTGTTGCGTTGCCTTCAAGACCTGATTTAACGACGATATAACCGTTGTTTAGCTCAAGCTGACCTTGGAAGATTTCAGTATTTGGCGCATGACCGATGGCAATAAATAAACCGTCTAATTTCACGTCTTCTTTTTCGCCAGTTTTCACGTTTTCTAAACGTACACCTGTTACGCCCATGTTATCGCCTAATACTTCATTCAAAGTGCGGTCAGTATGAAGCACGATTTTACCTTCTTCGACTTTTTTGTATAAGCGATCGATTAAGATTTTTTCTGCACGGAAACTATCACGACGGTGGATTAAATGCACTTCAGACGCAATGTTAGCCAAGTAAAGTGCTTCTTCAACGGCAGTATTCCCACCACCGACAACGGCAACCGGTTTATTGCGATAGAAGAAACCATCACAGGTTGCGCAAGCTGAAACGCCGCGGCCTTTATACGCGGTTTCTGACTCTAATCCGATATAACGTGCTGATGCACCTGTTGCGATGATTAACGCATCACATGTGAAGGTTTGCATATCGCCATAAAGTTTGAACGGGCGAGAAGATAAATCGACTTTATTAATATGATCAAACACGATTTCGGTTTCAAATTTTTCGGCGTGTTGCAACATACGTTGCATTAAACCTGGACCAGTGGTCATTTCAAAATCACCCGGCCAGTTTTCAATTTCATCAGTAGTGGTAAGTTGCCCGCCTTGTTGAAGACCAGTTACTAAAACAGGTTTTAAGTTTGCACGTGCGGCATAAATAGCGGCGGTATAACCCGCAGGGCCTGAACCTAAAATTAATAATTTACTGTGTTTAACGTCTGACATAAAGAATCCTTTGTTTATAAAATAAAGCATGAGGCTTTTGGAATTCGTTCATTATAAAGCCTTCATGCATAAAAAAATAGTTGATCGTATTAGTAAAGCAATGAATACAGCAATCGGCGATATTTATTGGTGATAGGATCCGCATTGCCAATGGCTGATAAAATAGATAAAAACTGTTGTTTCACTCCACCGTTTTCCGCAGAAAGATCTTGTTTTAGAATGCTAAATAATAAATCTAACGCTTCTTCGTTTCGGTTGGCTTGATGTAGCTGAACTGCCAATTTCAACGCAATTTCAGGCGTTGGATTTTTCGCATAATCCGCTTGTAATTGCTGAATTTCTGGTGTATCGGCTGCTTTAATTAAAAGCTCAATCTGCGCTTGTAAGCCATGCCAACGGCTGTCGCGATCCTGAATTGGAATTTGTGCCAAGATATCTGTCGCCGGCTCTGTTTTCTTCATGGCAATATAGGTTTCCGCATAAAGTAATGCCACATCGCTGTTTTTCTTATCAGAAAGCTCCCAGGCTTCTTTCAGTAATGGAAGAGCAGAGTCGTAATCTTCCACTTGTAAAAAATCCAAGGCTTTTTGGAATTTTAAATCTTCTTCTTTTGGCAAAATGGCGCTTAAACGTTGTAATAAGCTGGCTTCATCTAATGCACCAGGGAAAGCATCTAATGCTTGAGCCTCTTTGAAAAGGTAGGTTGTTGGCAACGCTTGAATACGAAATTGTGCGGCAATCATTTGCTCCGTTTCACAATTGACTAAGCCGAGAATAAATTGTCCTTGGTGTTGTTCTGCAACACGTTGTAGGACTTTTGCAAAATCTGCCGATTCTTTATGGCTTGGCGCATAAAAGTTAATGACAAGCGGGGTTTCCACCGAACGTTGCAACGTTTCAGTAAGATTTTGTTCGTTGAGTTCAACTAAAAAAGGTAAATCTGCCATTTTTATTCCTTCATAAATGGAAAATGATGCTTGATTTTAACAAAGTGCGGTCAGTTTTAGAAATGTTTTACAGGAAAAGAAAAGGGCAGTGTTAGTCTGCCCTTATTCGTTATCTATTTTTATTCTTTTGTTTCTTCCACTTTATCTTCTGGAAGCACAAGGTTAAGAATTAAGGCAAGTAATGAACCTACGGTAATGCCTGAACCGAGCACTTCTTTGAAAAAGTGCGGTAATTTATCAAGCAATTCTGGACGAGTCGTCACGGCTAAGCCACAGCCAATGGAAATCGCGATAATTAAACCATTACGTTTGCTACGTGCGACTTTATCCAACATTTGGATACCCGCAGCGATAATCATTGCAAACATCATTAAGCCTGCACCGCCTAATACAGGCAATGGAATTGAAACAATTAATGCACCGAATACAGGGAATAAGCCCGCTAGTGCTAGAAGTACACCGGTTAGCGCAACCACGTGACGACTTGCCACGCCAGTTAGAGAAATGACACCAATGTTTTGTGAGAATGAAGAGAATGGTGTGGTGGACATAATGGCAGCTAAGGCTGATCCTAAACCATCGGCTAAAACTCCACCGCGTAAATGTCTGCCAGTGATTTCGGTTTTGGTTGCGTTACCTAGCGCTAAGAAGTTACCGCTTGATTCAACAATCGTGACTAAGTACGCAATGGACATGCCGATAATGCCTGAAATTGGGAAGGCTAAGCCAAAGTGTAGTGGTTGTGGAATCGCGAAAGTTTGTGCTTGTTTTACGCCTTCAAAGCTCACCCAGCCCATCGCCAAACAAACAATATAACCTGTCATCATCCCAATAACGATCGCTGCGGCAGAGAAAATCCCTTTGCCCCATTGTACGAGAG
>CABSZQ010000127.1 GCA_902482195.1 uncultured Haemophilus sp. | reverse complement strand
TTCTATTTCTATTTGTTTCCATCCATTCCTTTGCCGGCTTGGCAAAGATTATGTTCTGCTGGCCACGGGCGTTGGCACGGATCAGCCAGCCATCAGTTCCGGTAATCTCATCGTTAAATCGCGAGAAGATGTAGAGCGCTACCCACGCTCGGCTTTTGTTTCCGCAGCACTTTTTGCGGAATTCGTCGAGGCTCCATGTGATTCCTGACAAATCTTCGTCAAGCAGGGCATCGATATGCCACTGAATGATTTCGTTTAGGGCCTCTTGATTAATCGTTACTTCTATTGGCGTCATTTTTTGTGGGCCTCCTAAATATTTTTTTACGCTTTATAATTTGTTATAATTTAAACAACAATTAAAGGGCGGTGTTCAATATGTCACGATTTTCCCAAAGGAAAAAGGGATTGGAAATTTTATCAAATATTGAGAAAAGACCTGACCATTACAAAATAATTCATTATTCATGCGAAAGTTTCTGCAGTAATGGTTTCTCTCCTAAAATAATTTCGATAGCTATTATGGATTTGGGAAGTAGACAAATAAATAATTTTTCAATTAATTACTATGCAGAACTACATAATGCGACAAAAGAAGAGTTAATTGAAAAATATTCAGAATTCGAAAAAGAACTATTATCTGATTTCTTTAAATACGTATCAAATAATTTGGAGTACTATTGGATCCATTGGAACATGGATGATTCATCATACGGATTTGAAGCTTTATATAATCGTTATCGTGTTTTAGGTAATGAGCCTGCCCGTATTTCAACCGAAAAAATAATAAACTTGAATTTTTTGATTGAAGAAATTTATGGTTATAATTATGTGGCTGATCCTAGAATGAAAAATTTAAAAGAATTAAATCAAATACATTCAAGATCGTTTAAAAGCGGTTCCGAAGAAGCGGAACTTTTTGAAAAAAATGAATTCAGCCAAATAAGCATGTCTACTCAATCAAAAGTTTCTTTGTTTTCAAAATTCATTGATTATATGATTGACGACCGATTAAAAACTCAAATACCTTGTACAAGGTTTTATGGTAGCTGGTTCGTGAGTGTTTTTTATCTTTTTCAAGAGAAGCCTGCTTTTATAATCCTCGGTTGGTTAGTGAATATTATAATCGGCGCTGTACTTGGATCCCTGTTTTCAAAGTTTTTTTAACTCCTTTCTTAAGTTAATCGCTTCTGTTAATGTTATGATTCGCGGGAGTGTTACCCAGTCTGTTTCAAGGTAGTACGTTGCAGTACTACTTTTTTTTAGTTTGTCGATAATCCACTCAATATGCCTCAGAGTTTCAATTTCGTTCATTTAATCATCCCCTTCCTGATTGCACTCAAAAGTACCCTATCTAGCTAAGCTTAAAGTCAGAGATGATCTTTAAAATCACTCTGTTTGCTTGCGGATTTTTCTTGCGCCCGGCCAAGTAATCTGACAAATCTTGCTTAGACATCCCGTACATCGTTGCTAACGATGCAATCGATATGTCATTTGCGTCAAGATATGCTTTGATTTTTTGCCTTCCATTTAAAGTTTCTGGCATTTTAATCGCCTCCTTGTATATTCCTCCCACCCTCCCGTAAGTATTTTTGATAGAAATATTGACAATACTTAAACTTTATTGTAGACTTAAAACATAGTAAATAAGCCAACTGCAAATGCTATTATAATAACGTTCCGCCAAGAATGATAAATAGCCGCATAGGTCTGTTTTTCTATCAATTTAACTTACACCAATAGTATATTAAACTTTGTTATAGATGTCAACAATATTCTACAAAAAAGTTTAATATCAAGAAAGGAATTCTTATGACTGTTTTTGACAGAGTCAAGCTACTAGCAAATAAACAAGGCATTTCAATTGTAGAACTAGAGGAAAAATTAGGGTTCGGAAGAAACTCTCTGTACTCATGGAAAACCAAAACACCCAACGGTGACCGTTTGACAAAAGTTGCCGACTATTTCAAAGTATCTACGGATTACTTGCTAGGCAGAACCGATGATAAAACTGCTCTTTCTCCTAAAGAAATGAGCGATATTGGTCAGCTTGCCGATAGAATGCTGGATGGCTTGGAATCTGAAAACAGCGTGAATTTCTATGGAGAACCAATGAGCGATGAAGATAAGACCAGCCTGAAAGCTGCACTCTTAGTGGCACTCGAAATGAATAAAAAGAGAAGTAAAAAGGACTGATCTGTTTGAACGTTAAAAAAGAAGTCAATTACTTGGTTGACAATTGTGGAACTACTGACCCTACTAATCTGATTAAAGAAACAGGTGCGTGCATAGTTGATACTATAGATTTGCCAGACAGCACTTTAGGAATGACTGTTAGCAGCTATGGACAAACTACCATGCTTATCAGTCCTAAACTGGAATACCCCAAAAAAGATTTTGTCTTGGCGCATGAGCTTGGACATATTATACTCCACTCGGGAGAATCTACGACGTTCTTCAGACGATTGGAATCCAGTACGCAGGTGTCTAAAATTGAAGCTGAGGCTAACGAGTTCGCATTGGCTTTATTGCTGAAAAAAGTTGATGTCAGTCCTGACTTTAACGCACTGGATTTTGTTAGATCTTATCAACTGTCAGATTGCATGGTAAACTTTATAAAACCGTAAGGAGGCAAGAATATGAGTTTTCTTGATGTATTTAAAGGTAAACAATATAAAAAAGAACTAGAAGAATTGAAAAAGTCAAAAATGTCTATTGAGCAAATGGATGCTTTTGAACTTCAACAATCAATTATCGATAAAAAGAAAGAGCTGGACGAACTCAACTCTAATGTTGAAAAACTGAGCACGGAGAAAAAAACTCTCGCCGACAAGCTCAATGAACTTTCACAAAAGATTGATAATGCTAACAGCACTATAGAAATGCAAGAATACGGATTATACGAACCAAAATATGATTTTGCAACGTCTCTCGGATATAAAGAGAAACTAACTGAAATTCGAAAGAATCAAAAAGAGATGATAAGAAAAAAAGCTGCTGTTGATTACAGAGAAGGCTGGACTGTAGATGGAAGCAAGGCCAAGGGAACTAAAATGACTAATGATAGTATCAAATTGGTTTTGCGGGCATTTAACAACGAATGTGAGGCCGCCATTAATAAGGTTAAATATTCTAATTACGATTCAATCCAAAAAAGAATTGAGCGTTCATACGAACAAATCAACAAGTTGACTTCAGTAACTCAAGTGTCTATATCTTATTATTATTTGAATTCCAAACTAGAAGAATTGGCATTGGCGTATGAATACGCAAAGAAAAAGGAACAGGAAAAAGAAGAACTGCGCGAGCAGCGTCAACGTGAGAGAGAAGAAAAAGCCTTGCAGAAAGAAGTTGCTCAAAAGAAAAAGGTTATCGACAAAGAGATTAATCATTTTAAAAATGTGATTGCTGAATTACAGGAAAAACTAAAATCGATTACAGATGATAATGAAGCTACCGCCATTAATAAACAACTTTCTGAATTGGAACAAAAGATAGACGAAAGAGATCATGAGAAAGAAGAGCTTGACTATAGAACGGCCAATGCTTCCGCTGGATATGTTTACATAATAAGTAATATCGGCTCTTTTGGTAAGGATGTCTTTAAAATTGGAGTAACTAGGAGGCTCGATCCCACAGAAAGAATTTCAGAATTAAGCAGCGCATCTGTCCCCTTCAAATTCGATATTCATGCACTAATTTTCAGTTATGATGCTTATAAATTAGAAACAGAGCTTCATAACTATTTTGACAATTATAAAATTAACAAAGTTAATAATCATAAAGAGTTCTATAAAATCCCTATTGAGAAAATCAAAGAGAAATTAGCTGAATATAAAGAATTAACTATTGATTTTGAAGAAATGGCAGACGCTGAAGAATATAGACAGACTTTAGCAATAGAAAACAATGACAAGTAAACAAAAAACCGCATCCCCCTAACGCCAATCAGACGGGATACGGCTACCAAAAAAACAACACCTAAAAGGTGCGCTATTTGTATACTCTATTTTAACACGGAGAAAGGAAGTTTAAAAGATGGCAAGTTACAAAAAAACAAAAACTGGTTGGTCAGTACGTGTTTCCAGACGCGAAAACGGAAAATTGAAGCAAGTTTACAAAGCAGGATTTGCGACCAAAAACGAAGCCAAAGCTTTTGCCCAAGAAATTGAATCTGAGAATTCAATCGAGAAAAAAGGAAAACTGTTCGCAGACTATTTTACTGAATGGCATGAGACGTATAAAATCGGCAAAGTTGCCCCTAGCACTTATCGTAAATATCTGCATGTCGATAAAATTCTGCATGACCACTTTCCCGATACCGAGCTGGCTGACATGAACCGTCAAAAATACCAACGGTTTTTAAACGATTTTGGTGCCGATCATAGCAAAGAGATGATGTCGGAAATAAGCATTTATGTACGGGGATGCGTTAAATCTGCATTGTACGACGAATTGATAAAGAAAGATTTCACCATTGGTGCAGAACTAGCATATGATCGCACCAAAACAAGACAGATAGAATATCTTAATTTCAACGAAATCCAAACACTGATTCAGACAGCAACCGAAAATTTGGACCCACGCTATACCAGCTTGTACATGATTATAACTGCTATTTATACCGGAGCAAGATTAGGTGAAATAGCAGGACTAACGTGGAAGGACATCGATTTCATGCATCAAACCATCAGCATTAACAAATCCTATAGCTATGTGCAGCGCGAACTTAAAGAAACGAAAAGCAAGGCATCTAACCGCGTTATAGCAGTTAATTCAGGCTTATTGACAATCCTTAAGCAACTTAGATCTAACGGAAATATCATGGTGTTTGCCAATTATCGTGGCGAGTTGCCAAGCAGCAATGCCGTAAACAAAGCATTGCGCAAATTGATGTCTAAATCGGGCTTAAATAAAGCAGGATATCATTTTCACTCTCTTCGCCACTCACACGTTGCTTATTTGCTATATCAAGGTGTCGACCTGTACGCAATCAGCAAACGGCTCGGACACAGCGACCTGACCATCACGATGAAGAAATA
>CABSZQ010000126.1 GCA_902482195.1 uncultured Haemophilus sp. | reverse complement strand
CACCAATACCGACACCTCCTACATCAGCCGAGCTCACACGCCCTGCCATAATCACATCCACGGTACCCATGCCAGTTTGAGCTAACTGGGCAAGCCCGATAGGTGTTGCAATTCGGATAAGTTTTTGAATATCAATACGGTATTGAGAAAAAAGACGAGAATTCATAAATTTTGCTATAATATTGGAAAAATTTTTAATGAAGGAATAATAATGTTTACAGGTATTGTACAGGGCATCGCCCAAATTCATGCAATTAAAGATAGCGATAATTTTAGAACACAGATCGTAAAATTACCAGCTGAAATGCGAAAAGGCTTAGAAATTGGTGCATCAGTAGCGAATAATGGCGTGTGCTTAACAGTGACTGAAATTCACGACGATCTTGTCAGCTTTGACTTAATGCAGGAAACCTTGCGTATCACCAATCTCGGCAGCTTAAAAGCCGGGGATTTTGTGAATATCGAACGCGCAATGCAAATGGGCGCTGAAATTGGTGGGCATATTTTATCGGGCCACGTTTATTGTACCGCAAGAGTTTCACAAATTATCGAAAGCGAAAACAATCGTCAGGTTTGGTTTAAATTACCCAATAAAGACGTGATGAAATATATCCTTACTAAAGGATTTATTGCGATTGACGGCATCAGTCTTACTATCGGTGAAGTAAAAGACGATGAATTCTGCGTGAATTTAATCCCTGAAACTTTACACCGAACACTTATAGGTAAACGCCAAATTAGTGATTTAGTGAATATCGAAATCGATCCACAAACACAAGCGATTGTGGATACAGTGGAGCGATATTTAGCAGCTAAAGCTTAATGAGAAAAAAAGTGCGGTAGAAAACGATGTTGTTTTTTACCGCACTTTTTATTGGATTGTATGAGATTAGTTAACTTTAGATTTCTTCGCTTTTTTCCATTTCCAAAATAGGTACAGCGCTAAAACACCGATTAGGATATAAATCACGAGTTGGCCTTTTTTAATTTGTTCGTGTAACCAATCTAAGTTTTTTGCACCAAATTCACCAAGATAAACCCAAATTGGCACGGAAATAATCGCAGCACAGAAATCAATTAATACAAAGCGAGTGTAACTGACGCGACGGGTGATACCTGAAACCATATAAATTGGCGCGCGTAATCCTGGAAGGAAACGAGCCACAAATAAAACACGGTTGCCGTATTGGGCAAATTTTTCACGCACCATTTTGAGGCGTTCTAATGTTACGATTTTACGCATTGGTCGGAAACGTAAAATGCGTGTGCCGTAAATGCGACCTAGCCAGTACATGGTTGAGTCACCGGCAAGTACACCAATCATACTCACGACTAACATTAAGTGGGAATTGACGCTTTCAGGATAGAGGCCAGCGATTACACCGCCGGAGACAAGCGTGATATCTTCTGGAATGGGTACACCAAAGCCACAAATAATAAGAACAAATAGCACCGCCCAATAACCGTAATCGGTAAAAAAGCTGATAAGAAATTCCATTTGAAACCCACTTACAATCAGTTAGTTAAAATTAATTAAAAATTGGGGCTTATTTTAATCGCTTTGCCTTGAAAAGCCTAGAAAAAAATTGCTGTGTAAATTTGCATTGTGGAGCTGAATATTTTATAATCCGTCGCTCTCAAAGTTTGTCTTTGAGCAAATTTAGGAAAATTGCTGGGTCGCCTGCAATTTTTTATTTTAAACTTTTAATCAAGAGAACATTAAAATGGCATTTAAATTTAACGCTGAAGTTCGTCAAGCGCAAGGTAAGGGTGCGAGCCGCCGCCTGCGTCACAACGGTCAAATCCCTGCAATCATTTATGGTGGCAGCGAAGCACCTGTTTCAATCATCTTAAATCACGATGAATTAAACAACGCACAAGCTCACGATTCTTTCTATAGCGATGTAATCACTTTAGTGGTTGAAGGTAAAGAAGTTGCAGTGAAAGTTCAAGCAATGCAACGTCACCCATTCAAACCAAAATTGGTTCACATTGACTTCAAACGTGCTTAATTTTTAGCTTGTGATAAGAACACCAATAATGATGAGTTATTGGTGTTTTTTCTTTTCGGGCAAAGTGCGGTCAAATTTGACATCGTTTTAGGAGTATTTTCCAATGAAGATAGCCTTAGGTATTGAATATAACGGAAAACAATATTGTGGCTGGCAGCGACAAGAGAAAGTGCGTAGCGTACAAGAAGAATTAGAAAAAGCGTTATCTTTCGTGGCAAATGAAAAAATTGAAGTGTTTTGTGCGGGCAGAACAGACTCTGGTGTGCATGGCACAGGACAAGTCGTGCATTTTGAAACCACAGCAGTTCGTCCTGAAAAAGCTTGGGCATTTGGTACCAATGCGAATTTGCCTGATGATATTTCTGTGAGTTGGGCAAAGGTGGTGAATGATGAATTTCATGCCCGTTTTTCGGCAACCGCGCGTCGTTATCGTTATATTTTGTATTGCAATAAATTACGTTCAGCCATTTTGCCAGAAGGGATTACCCATTGCCATTTAGAGTTAGACGAAAAGAAAATGCACCAAGCGGGGCAGTTTTTATTGGGCGAAAATGATTTTTCCTCTTTCCGTGCGGCACAGTGTCAATCAAATACCCCTTGGCGAAATGTGCATCATTTAAATGTGGTGCGAAAAGGGCAGTACATTATTGTGGATATTCAAGCCAATGCTTTTGTGCATCATATGGTACGCAATATTGTGGGAAGCTTGATAGAAGTCGGCGCAGGCAATCAACCTGTTGAGTGGATGAAATGGTTGTTAGAGCAAAAAGATCGTAAATTAGCCGCTCCAACAGCGAAACCCGAAGGCTTATATTTAGTCAATGTGATTTACCCTGAAAAATTTGCGATTCCACAGAAAAATTTAGGGCCGTTGTTTTTAGAAGATAATCTCATCTGACTAGCAAATTTCGCTAAATTATGATTAAATACGCAAACTTTTCTAGTTAATAAAAAAGGTAAAAAATGAGCTGGATTGATAAAATTTTTAGCAAAGGAACCTCTTCCGCTACATCACGTAAAGCAAACGTGCCAGAAGGGGTTTGGACAAAATGTACCTCTTGCGAACAAGTCCTTTACGGCGAAGAAGTAAAACGTAATTTATATGTTTGTCCAAAATGCGGTCATCATATGCGTATTGATGCTCGTGAGCGCCTTTTAGCCTTGTTAGATGAAGGTTCAAGCCAAGAATTGTCGGCTGATTTAGAACCAAAAGATATTCTTAAATTTAAAGATTTAAAAAAATATAAAGATCGTATTACTGCTGCACAAAAAGAAACCGGTGAAAAAGATGCGTTAATCACAATGACGGGTACACTTTACAATATGCCTGTAGTCGTTGCTGCATCTAACTTCAGTTTTATGGGCGGTTCAATGGGCTCTGTTGTGGGTGCAAAATTTGTGAAAGCGGCAGAAAAAGCAATTGAATTAAACTGTCCATTTGTATGTTTCTCTGCAAGTGGTGGTGCACGTATGCAAGAAGCACTTTTCTCCTTAATGCAAATGGCGAAAACCAGTGCTGTCTTAGCAAAAATGCGTGAAAAAGGTGTACCGTTTATTTCTGTATTAACGGATCCAACATTAGGTGGTGTATCTGCAAGTTTTGCGATGTTGGGTGATGTGAACATTGCTGAACCAAAAGCATTAATTGGTTTTGCAGGCCCACGTGTTATCGAACAAACTGTACGTGAAAAATTACCGGAAGGCTTCCAACGTAGTGAATTCTTACTCGAGAAAGGGGCGATTGATATGATCGTGAAACGTTCAGACATGCGTTCAACCCTTGGAAACCTTTTAAGTAAACTCACCAATCAACCTTCACCTTTTGTTGAAGCAGAAGTTGTTGAACATGAGTAATACAATGAATTTAAAAGCCACTTCGCCACTCGCTGAGTGGCTTTCTTATTTGGAAAACAGTCACTTTAAAGCTATTGATTTAGGGCTGGATCGTATTAAATCTGTGGCAGAAGAATTGGATCTTTTGAATCCCGCACCTTATGTGATCACAGTGGGGGGGACAAATGGTAAAGGCACAACGTGCCGTTTGCTTGAAACTATTTTGTTAAATCACGGTTTGCGTGTGGGCGTGTATTCCTCACCTCATTTATTGCGTTATAACGAACGTGTTCGTATTCAAAATCAAGACTTGCCAGATGAAATGCATACCGCTTCTTTTGATTTCATCGAAAAGCATAAAACTCAGTCCCTCACTTATTTTGAATTTAGCACCTTATCAGCTTTGCATTTATTCAAACAAGCGAAGCTTGATGTCGTCATTTTAGAAGTGGGGCTTGGTGGACGCTTAGATGCAACCAATATTGTTGATAATGATCTGGCAGTTATCACCAGTATTGATATTGATCATACGGATTTTCTGGGTTCAACTCGCGAAGAAATTGGCTTTGAAAAAGCGGGGATTTTCCGTGCGAATAAACCGGTTGTAATAGGCGAACCCAATGTTCCGCAACCTATGTTAGAACAAGCAGAGAAATTACATTGCTACGTTTCACGCCGAGATGTCACTTGGTCATTTAAAGCTAATGAGCAAACTTGGATGTGGCAGAGTAATAAAGTACGGTTAGAAAATCTGCCGTTTTGCCAAATTCCATTAGCTAATGCTGCAACCGCTTTGGCTGCTGTTGAACAGCTGCCTTTTGATATTTCTGTCGAGACCATTAAACGTTCATTAATTGAAGTGGAATTAGTGGGTCGTTTCCAACAATTGAAAGGTAATCAATTAGAAAAATTGGCAGAACGCTTGAATGTATCCTATTCACAGTTGCCAAAAGTGATCATCGATGTTGGGCATAATCCCCATGCAGCAAAATATTTAGCTGAAAAATTGACCGCACTTAAAACACAAATTTCAGGTCGAATCATTGCCGTTTGCGGTATGTTAAAAGATAAAGATGCCGAGTCGGTGTTTACCCAACTGACTTCTGTGATTGACCAATGGCATTGTGTCACATTAGGTGGTTACCGCGGTCAATCAGGTGATAACTTAAATGCAAAATTAACATCAGTTTGCCCATCAGCAAAAAGTGTTTCTGAAG
>CABSZQ010000125.1 GCA_902482195.1 uncultured Haemophilus sp. | reverse complement strand
GGCATTAACCATGGATGACCGTCAATTTCTTGCTCTTGGGCATTATAAAGTGGCTCTGCAAAAGGCACATTGATATGTACCACACCTGGTTGTTGTTTTTGTTTATAGCAAGCTTGTTCTAACGTAGAAATTAACCATTTTGCTGCATAATCTGCCTGAGGTTTCGGTAGATTGACACTCGCAACGGGGTAATCGGCAAACATATTTTGTTGCACGATAGCTTGATTCGCCCCACACTCCCATAATTCAGGTGGGCGATCAGCGGTAAGAATAATTAAATTCACGCCTGTTTGACGAGCTTCGATAATTGCTGGATATAAATTTGCTGCTGCGGTGCCCGAGGTGACAATCACGGCAACAGGTGCTTGAGTAGATTTTGCAATCCCCAACGCAAAAAAGCCTAAACCACGTTCATCAAAGTGACTATGGCACGTTGCACGAGAAGCATTTTGTAAACGCACAGCTTCTAGCGTTAAAGGTGTTGAGCGTGAACCTGGCGCAATACAAAAGTGACTCACTCCTTGGCGAACCAAGGTTTCTAAGATCACTTTTGACCAACAACGATTAAATACGCTTACAGACATTCTTCTTACTCTCCGTTATTCTCTGCAAACAGGGAAATGAGCCCTGCCGCTTTACGTTCAATTTCCAACCACTCTTCTACAGGTTGTGAGCCTTCCACAATACCGGCTCCAGCAAATACACGCACTCGGTTTTCTTCAATAAAAGCCGAACGAATGGTGACACAAAATTCTGAGAGATGTTGACTCATTACGCCTAATGTACCGGCATACCAACGACGATCAAAAGTTTCAATTTCAGCCAAGGCTTTCTTCGCTTGCTGCTGTGGTAAGCCTGATACAGCCGCCGTTGGATGAATCGCCTTCAGTAAATCGGCATCCATACAAAGTGCGGTCAATTTTGCTTGCATTTTTCGAATCAAATGCTGCACTTTGCGTAATGACTTTAATGCGACATCATCAACGGTAATTTGTTCCACTAAGTGACTGATATTTTGTGAAATATCCTCAACTACCAACCAGTTTTCATTGAGATTTTTTTCATCATTTAGCAACCAATTCGCACGTTCATTATTTTCACTCGGATTATCACTAACAGGCGCAGTGCCCGCAAGGGCCTCCGTAAATAACTGGCGATCATCTCGTGCAAACAGGCGTTCTGGTGTTGAACCCACAAAACAGTTTTGGGCGTTATCTGCCCATAGAAAATGGTAACAACCGCTATTTTTTGCTTGGCTTGCAGCAAGAAAATCTTTTCCATTTAACTCACCTTGAATACGAAACACCGTTTCATTTGCTAAGACGAGCTTGGTTAATTCCCCTTGTCGAATTCGAGTGAGCGCTTGATTGACCCAATCACACCACGTGTCTTGATTCGCTTTTGGCTCTACACTTTCGATGGTTAATTGATTGAGCGGTAAAAGTGCGGTTATTTTTTCAAATGAATTCAAAATCGTTTTTGCCGAATCAAGCTCATTTGTCTCAACAAAAACTGAAACCACGGTCTCACCATTTTGCTGTTCAATTAAAACTTGAGGCAAAATAAACTGACTTTCACCTTGGAACTGTAAACCGCCCACTAAAGGGAAATCGTGTTCTTGAATAAATTGCTGTGCCAAATTCACATCTGAAAATGACCGCACTTTACCCACGGCAGCGACGGTTTTAGCTTCATCACGAAAACGCAAATAAAATTGCGGATAGACTGGCTGCCCTTTCATCCATGCCAAAAGATCAACACCCAATTTCATCTTCATCTGAAGACGTGCAATAGCAGGTTGCTGATCAGTTATCGCCAAAGCGTCAAATTGGCGAATTAGCGCAGATTTAGCTTGTTCTAAAGGGCCCATGAAAAATAATAAAATACACAAAAAATTAGCCCATATTCTACCGCACTTTAATACTTTCAAAAAATTTTTTTATTAAATCTTTTCAAGATAAGAATTTAAGCGTAAATTAGACATAATTTTTGAATGAAAATCTAATTATCATAGGATGTTATTAATGCGCTCATTTCCAAAATCAGACAAATTAGAACACGTTTGCTACGATATTCGCGGACCGGTTCACAAAGAAGCTTTACGCCTAGAAGAAGAAGGCAACAAAATCTTAAAACTGAATATCGGTAATCCTGCCCCATTTGGCTTTGAAGCGCCAGATGAAATTTTAGTCGATGTGATCCGCAACTTACCTTCTGCACAAGGTTATTGTGACTCTAAAGGCTTGTATTCTGCACGTAAAGCTATCGTGCAATACTACCAATCCAAAGGTATTCATGATTCAACGGTAAACGATGTGTACATCGGGAATGGTGTGTCGGAATTGATTACCATGTCAATGCAAGCCCTTCTTAATGATGGCGATGAGGTATTAGTCCCAATGCCAGATTATCCGTTATGGACAGCAGCTGTGACGCTTTCTGGCGGAAAAGCGGTACATTATTTATGTGATGAAGAAGCGGGCTGGTTCCCTGCTATTGATGATATTCGCGCGAAAGTCAATGCCAAAACTAAAGCGATCGTCGTGATCAACCCAAATAACCCGACTGGTGCGGTATATAGCAAAGCATTACTCGAAGAAATTATCGAAGTAGCACGTGAAAATAATCTGATTATTTTTGCGGATGAAATTTATGACAAAATTCTCTACGATGGTGCTGTCCATCATCATATCGCTGCCCTTGCTCCAGATGTATTAACGATTACATTCAATGGTTTATCAAAAGCGTATCGTGTTGCAGGTTTCCGTCAAGGTTGGATGATTTTAAATGGGCCAAAACAACATGCAAAAGGCTATATTGAAGGCTTAGATATGCTGGCATCTATGCGTTTATGCGCAAACGTACCAATGCAGCACGCCATTCAAACCGCATTAGGCGGCTATCAAAGCATTAATGAATTTATTCAACCTGGCGGTCGTTTACTTGAACAACGTAATAAAGCCTATGAGTTGCTCACTCAAATCCCTGGTGTTAGCTGCGTAAAACCAATGGGGGCAATGTATATGTTCCCGAAACTCGACATCAAAAAATTCAACATTCATAGTGATGAAAAATTTGTACTCGATTTATTACGTAAAGAGAAAGTGCTTTTGGTACATGGTAAAGGCTTTAACTGGCACTCACCGGATCACTTCCGTGTGGTGACACTCCCTTATACAGGCCAATTAGAAGAAGCGATTGGTAAACTGGCTCGATTCTTAGAAACTTATCAGCAATAATAAAAAAGAGCGGTTAATTAACCGCTCTTTTTTTTATTTTATGATTTATGACTAAGCCCAGAAATAACGGACAACATGGAAGAAAATTGGCGCAGAGAAACAAAGCGAATCCATACGATCTAAAATACCACCATGTCCACTGATCATATTACCCCAGTCTTTCACGCCCATACTGCGTTTCATTGCTGACATCACGAGTCCACCTAAGAATCCCATCAGGCAAATTAACATGCTCATTAAAAACGCCTGCCATGCATTAAATGGTGTCATCCAATGAAGTAACATACCTAATAAACTTGCGCTTAATACACCACCAACAAAGCCTTCCACTGTTTTGGATGGAGACAAGGTTGGCGCAATTTTATGTTTGCCGAAGAGTTTACCCCAAACGTATTGCAACACATCGCTAGACTGTACTACCAAGATTAAGAAAATCATTAATAGAAGATTTTTTCCTTCATAACCTGAGATATCAAGTGTCAGTAAAGCCGGAATATGTGAAATACAGAATACGCTAATCATCAATGCCCACTGAATTTTCGTAGAACGATCTAAGAAATTCGCTGGGTCACCCAGTAATGCCGAAAGAATCGGTAAAAATAAAAAGCCATACACGGGAATGAAAATCGTGAACATGCTAAACCAATCAATGGCGACTAAAAAATATTGCAATGGCAAGATCACATAAAAACAAGCGGCTAGCGCAAGATGATCGCCTCGACGAATATTCAATAGAGAAAGAAACTCACGCAATCCCATAAATGAAATAATCAAAAAGAGCACAATCACGCCATAAAAGCCCAATAAGCTCGCAATAAAGATAATCCCAATCATCACCCACCAAGCATTGATGCGTGCATTCAGGTTATCAATAACGCTATTTGGTGTATCCACACCCGATCTGCGTTTTAAAATATATCCCACTGAGGAAGCAAAAATTAAGGCGATAAATAAACCACCGAAGAGTTGCCATATTTCTGTCATCATTTACTCCTAAGATTTGCCTTTTTCACTGATGTTTAAACTTAATAATGCCGATTGAGCGCGTGTTAAAAATTCACCTTTAGTCTCATCTGTCCCAAGCTTTAATGGTTCACCGACATAAAGATCACATAACAACGGGATTGGTAAAATAAAGCCTTTTGGTAAAACGTTATTCATATTGCTAATCCAAACTGGGACAAATTCACAATCAAGATTTTCTTTGGCTAGATAATACAAGCCACTTTTAAAGGGTTGGAGAGGCAAATCATCATCCGTTTTACGGGTTCCTTCAGGAAAAAGAATAAGCGAATCATTCTCTAATGCTTCCGTCATTTGTCGTATTGCCGCTTGTGGATCTTGGCTATTACGCTCAATCAGTAACATATTAAACACTTTATAGGCTAGAAAGCGGCGAATTGCGCCTTTCGTCCAATAATCTTTGCCTGCGACAGGACGCGTTTGTTTTCTCACTTCATAAGGTAATGAAATCCAAAGTAAGATGAAATCACCATGGCTGTTATGATTGGCAAAATAGACACGATGCCCTTCTGAAGATTGTTCAGCTATCGCTGCTTGAGGTCGAACACCTGTAATAAAAGAGGCAAAACGACACAATAAAAAATCGATTAATCTCGCGATCATATTTACTCCTATTACTCCGTCACTTCCGCTAATCCATTTTTTACTCGCTTAATACAAGTCACGATGAGCAAGATAATCAGGATATTGGCTACCCACCAGAAAAGTTGATGCAAGCTACCATTCACCGCATAGAGTAAACCGAGTACACCAAACACAAACACACGATCGCTTTTACCCATTGGGCCATCATAACGACGCGTTTTGCCTTGAAC
>CABSZQ010000124.1 GCA_902482195.1 uncultured Haemophilus sp. | reverse complement strand
ATCCCTGGCTTCTCAATGACATTGCAATCTTAAGCGTTTCAGCATTCGTGCTTTCACCGATGCCGACAACGTAAACGTCAAGAGCGTTTTCGATGTCAAATGCATCCTCTTCTGCCTCCAAGATAAGCAGCAAACGCTCAACGCCAAGAGCAAAGCCGATGCCCGGCGTTTCAGGTCCGCCAAGCTGTTCAACCAGACCGTTGTAGCGTCCGCCGGCACAAACGGTCGTCCACTTGCCTGAAAAGACCTTGGAATCGCTCATGATTTCAAAAATCGTATGGTTGTAGTAATCAAGGCCGCGAACCATGTTTGAATCGATCTCGTATTCGATGCCAAGGTCGTCAAGCAACGATTTAACCGTTTCAAAGTGCTTTTTTGCATCGTCCGTCAAATAATCGAGAATTGACGGTGCTCCTGCAACGATTTTTTGATCGCCTTCATCTTTTGAGTCCAATACGCGCAACGGATTTTTGTGAAGACGTTCTTTTGAATCATCTGAAAGTTCTGCTTCAAAAGGTTCGAGATAATCAATCAAAGCTTGTCGATAAGCCGCGCGCGACTCATTGTCGCCAAGCGTGTTCAAAGCAAGCTTAAGACTGTTCAAACCAAAACTCTTGAGAAGTTCGATCGCCATTGCGATGACTTCAACGTCAAGCGTCGGATTGTCGACGCCGAATGCTTCGACGCCGATTTGGTGAAATTCGCGGAAACGTCCGGCTTGCGGGCGTTCATAGCGAAACATCGGTCCGATGTAATATGTCTTGAACGGCTTTTGAATTTCTGGTCCGTAAAGCTTGTTTTCCACATAGCTGCGAACGACTCCAGCAGTTCCTTCAGGACGAAGCGTAACGTGACGATCGCCTTTGTCAAAAAAATCATACATTTCCTTTGTCACAATGTCTGAAGTTTCGCCAGACGTTCTTGAAAAGACCTCAAAGTTTTCAAAAATCGGCGTTCTCATTTCCTGATAGCGAAATTTTTTGAATAATGCACGTGCCTTTTTTTCGATAAATTGCCATTTTTCGGAATCGCCCGGCAAAATATCGGCAGTGCCCTTTGGACGTTGGTACTTCATTTTTAATTCCTCCTGTTGATTTTCCGGCAACAAAAAAGCCCCTATCGATCATCTCTGATCGACAAGGGCGCAAAAGCACGGTACCACCTTGGCTTATAAACTCAGGGATAACGCGCCATGTCGCGGTGCTTTCATCAAGCACGCCTCGAAAGTGTCTTTCGAAAAGTCGATCCGTTGGACTTTGCAGCACCCGTCCACTCTCTGTGCGGTCTTCTTTTCTACTCCTCTTTTTCACCGGTTCATTTATGATACATACAGTGTACTAAATATCAAATGTTAAGTCAAGCGTTGTTGCGACTTGTTTTTATTTGAACAAGCCGACGTCTCTCACCTGATTGGCAACCCTTTAGAGTAATCTTTGCTAGCTTCCGCCAGCATCATTTTATTGGGACCGACGCCAATGTTTTTTTCGCCCGTGTTTTCCCACCCATCATACGCATATTAATGAACATCGCCATTCGACCAAGCAATCAAATTGCAAAAATTCTGAATGAACGACCAAAAAACATATGTTGCGAAAGCAAAAATAAAAAGCCTTTCTTTCAAGGCTTCTTACTCAATATATTTAAGGATAGTACAGGATAGTTAAAGGTTGATATATTAGCATTTGCAAGCAATTAGTGCACGATGTGTGCACATTTTATTGTGTTTATTTATACGCACTATTAATAGAATCTTTTTGATTAGTCGCTTTAGTCAACCACCATTGACTAAAGTCACGGGATTTTCGGCCAATCTTGATAAAAGTGAGCTGGTTACTCACAAACAGTATTGCCTTCTAGTCGATGGAGCTATCGATAATTTTTCTGCTACTTCAGCTTGCGTCATATCTGCATTAACTCGTGCAGCCTTAATCGTAATTTTAGGCACAAAAAATCTCCTCTCTTTCTGTTTAAAGTAGCCAAATTAATAAAATGATTAGCGCGATAATTACAAATGCTAGTAAAATACCGAATTGTAAATTAATACGCATGTCTAGCTTGCCATCTTTTGACTTTCTATGATATTCATAATTGCCAAGTAGTAATTTTTTCCAGTTCATTTTCTTATACCGTTATGATAGAATGTACATTAAAGAGGAGGGGCATCCCCCCTTTCTTTAGTGGGTTTATTAGGTTCTATCGTTTAAACCCAAGTTCTATTTTGATTGAAATTACTGGGAATAATTTCAAATCTACTTTGAAGAAGAAATCTTTAAAAGGTTTCTTCTTTTTTTATCGGCCATCTTTCACCTTGAGTTCCAGTTAAAATGTAATCGCATTTGTGATAATACATCGTGCCTTCAAGCGTTTTAATTCTACCATTTTTTGTTGCCTGTTCTGCCATAAGGACAACTGGCTTTTTCTTCACTTTCATGTAAAATGCTCCTTTTTGTTACATTTCAACATCTTTAACCTCTGACCAAATATCCTTAAGTAACCGTCCATTAATTTTATAGTTAAAAATATCAAAGGTGGCTCCCTTTTTTAAAAGAGAATTTTCACAAACTAAAAGCCATCCATCCTCTAATATCCCAGTTTTGGGATCAGGTAAAATCATGTATTGCTTACCATTTATTTTGAAATAAATTTCAAGATTATAACTCATTGCTTCTTTTAAAGCTTTTAGAGTATTAAGGTTATTTGCGTTCATGGGATTTTAACCACCTTTCTATATTATTTTTCTCGTTCTGGTTTAATTTACGCCACTCTTTTTTCCGCTTATATTTTACAACACCACCATCCTTAATGGCAAGCCAGTCATGCGCATGCGGTACTATTGGGTGATGCTTTGGTGCGCCTTGATTAGTTAAATCATAATCGACCTTTGGTTTACCTAAAGAATCATAAACACGGTATTGAACAGGCTTACCATCTGCTAATTTAAGTACAACTGAAGATGGATTATAAGAAAAAGGAATGCTATGTTCGAGACTTAAACTCGGCTCAATGTTGTTCAAAAAATTATTTTTTAGTTCATCAACCCAATAAGCCGCCTTACTGCACCGGCAACGTGGATGTTCTGGAATCAACGGCACATCGTCTAAAGAGTAAACCCCAATTCCATATTCATTATTGCGCTCAGCAATTTCGCGACACCTTTTACACGCTGTTGGTTCGGCAATCCATTTGCAAAATTTAATTCCGTTACGTTTAAATGAATTCATTTGTGCTACATCTTGCACACGAGCAGTTTCAGTAATTACTAAGTTTTCAATAACAGATGTAGCGTTTGTAATCTCTTTAGCCACATTCTGTTTTAAATTAGCTATCATCTGTTTAGGATTAGTACCTTGTACCATTGCACAGCTAATCAATGTATCCAGTTTAGCTTTTAGCACGTCCTGATTAATCCATAATCTGCTTGACCACGTCGCTCCATGAAAACTAGCTTCAGCGACACTTTGAGCTTGCTCTTTTATCTCATTGCTTTTGTGGTACCCTAATATACCTGATTGACGCTTTACTTCATTTTGGTAAGATGCTAGCAAATATTTATTGAATTCTTTTTCTTCTTTGCTGGTAACCTTAGTAATCTCCAAGCCTAGCATTGCTTTTAAATGCTCTAACCGGTTAATCTTCATAGTCGCATTATAAATTTTCAAGCGGTCATTAGCATATTTACTAAAATCTTTTTGTGCGACCATTCGAGCAGCCGTTTTTTCAAAAGATTTCACTTTTAAAACGATCGAAATTAATAAGGCTTGGTATAAGCCTACTAAAAAATTAAAGATACAAAAAACGAATCTAGCAAAAGATTTATACGAATAAATGACGAAATGCTAAATATACTAAAAGAATTACAATCAAACAAAAAATGGTATTTATTAATCAATATGGCACCATCCCTACTTCTTCAGCAGTTAATAAAACGTTAAGAGATTGTCTTAGCAAAATCAGTATAAATAAGCACGGTTTTCATTTTCATAGTTTAAGGCACACTCATGTTGCTTACTTATTATCAGAAGGAATTGACATTTATGCCATTGCAAAAAGATTAGGTCATTCAGATATAACTACCACAACCAGAATTTACTCATATTTAATTGATGAATTTAAGACACAAACCGATGATTTGATTTCATCTAGTTTAGATAAATTAAACACGGAGCGTGCACAAAAATTTTTAAAACATACTAAAACATACGATTCATAAAAAATAAAAACGCCTATTTTTAGGCGTTTTTGCGTGTTATATTAAAGCATATGATTCATTAAAAAGGAGAGTACAGGATTTTATATTGTTGATATATAAACGTTTATAAGGGTTTTGTGTGTTTAAAGTGGGTATTTGATTTTCTTGCCATGATGAATATTTTTAGACAAAATAAAAAAACCAGGAAATTAATCCCGGCTTCAACAATCTATATAGTTAATCTTTGGCCTGGGTAAATCCAGTTAATGTTGCTGATGTGATTGCGACTAGCCAGTGAGCTTACCGATACGCCAAGCCGACTAGCAATGCTGCTCAACGTGTCACCACGGCGCACTGTATACGTGCGTAACATCTGCCCACTGATAGCCAACTTGTCGCCCGGATGCAGCATACTGTAGATAGTCTTGCCGTTGCGTGCCGCTAGTGTATACATGGACATGCCGTGACGGGTGGCGATGCTCCACCAACTATCGCCCGACTGCACAGTGTAGGTGCTACCGGAAGTCTGCTTGGCTTGCGCCGACGTCTGCAGTATCTCGACGTCAGCCCTGTTGATCCAACTCATGATGCCGGCCAGTAGCACTCGGTCACCTGATACCTGTTGTACACGATAGGCCTTGCCGTGTACCCACGACGGGATATACTGCCCGCTTGCCCACTTGCTGGCACTGAAGTTGACCTTGACCGTGTAGCCGGCCTTGATGTCGGTCTTAGGCGTGTTATCTGCCTTGATACCCTGCTTGACGGCTGACGGCTTGCTTACAGGCTTTGCAGCATCTCCTTTACGATAGCCGTTTTGCGTGATACCCAGCAAGTCAACGTTCCCGTCGAGCCCACCGGACCTGTACATGCTAGTGAACTGCCACTGTGCCACGCCGTCCATGGT
>CABSZQ010000123.1 GCA_902482195.1 uncultured Haemophilus sp. | reverse complement strand
TTGAAATTCTCCGTGATCCCATCGTGCGCAATTTCAGTATGGATTTACAACCAGGCGAAGTGAAAACTTTATTCGGCCCAAGCGGTTGTGGCAAGACCACTGTGCTGCGTTTAATTTCAGGTTTAGAAACGCCAAAATCGGGCGAAATCAATAATACATTTCGTAAAACAGGCTTTCTGTTTCAAGAAAACCGCCTATTAGAAAATCTCACTGCCATGCAGAATATTGTTATTTTTATGGATGAGCCAAATGAACATGAAATCATTGCGCTGGCAGAAAAGATCGGGCTTTCTTCGGGTGATTTGAATAAATACCCAACCGAATTATCGGGCGGAATGGCAAAACGCGTAGCATTTTTACGTCTATTGCTATGTGGCTGTGATTTAGCCTTATTGGATGAACCTTTTGTCGGTTTGGATCGCGATTTACGTGATATTTTAGCCGCTATGTTAGTGGAAAAAATTGAGCAACAAGGTATGGCTTGCATTTTAGTGACACACGATCGTTTTGAAGCGGCTCGATTAAGCCGAGAGATTATGCAGCTTTCTCCAAAAGGGATGGATGTACAAAATGTGATTACCTTGCCAACGCCATTATCTGAACGCAATTCAGCCTTTGAAGAAACCGTAGTCGCACGCGAATTTCAAGGAATCCATTATTATGAATAATTTCTTTACCCATCCGATGCGACCGTTTTTTGTTGGTGCAGCCATTCTTGCGATTGTTGGTGCTTTGAGCTTTTTCATCAACCCCGATGATCTCATCCTACACCGCAAAATTTTCTTAGAATTTATGCTACCAGCCGCATACGGCGGCTTTCTGACGGCTTCCATGCTCGAATGGACAAATTACAAAGGTAATTTAAAACCTATTGCGACAATTTTAGCGGTGCTCTTGCTTTCTGGATTGGTATTATTGCCATTTTCCCCGCAAACTGCCTCATTTTTAGTGGCAGCTTATTGGCTCATGTTGTTACTCTTTTGTGCTTGGCTGTTTTGGTTGGATCGCAATACCGATAATTTTACTTTGCTGATGTTACTTGCCGCATTTACAGTTTGCCAGACTGCTTACGCCATGACTGATAGTCTGAAATTATTGCGAGCACAGGTGCATTTGAATATGGCGGCGGTGATGTTTGTATCAATTCGAGTCAGCATTCTATTAGGCGCAGAGGCACTGAAAGAAAGTACATTGAAAGATCCCGTATTTATCCCAAATATCGTGTATAAAAATATCGCGATCACATTCTTGTTGCTTCATGCTGCTGCAGAATTATGGTTGCCTGCGCAAACTACCGCTTTTACTGCCTTTGCCGTTGGCTTTATTTTGCTTGCCAAGTTACGCGAATTACATCATCACGAACTGCTACGTAAACATTACATACGCACTTATTATTTCCTTCAATTGTTCGCCGCGATTGGCTATTTGTGGATTGGCATAAATAAATTAATTGATGAGCCTACTGCCGATCCATTACACATGGTGACACTCGGCGGGATTCTCGGCAGTATGATAATGATTTGGCTCACCGCGGGATTATGGCATAGCGGCTTTACGAAACTGGATTATCCAAAACTCTGTCGCCTTGCCGTGCTTTGTCTTTTCACGGCGGCACTTTCCCGGGCTTGTTTAATGTATGTGGACGAGCTGTTTTTTATCACGATTCCGGCTATTTTAATTGCCATTGTGTTTGTGCTTTATCTCGCAACCTTTGTCCCAATATTCCGAAACAACGCGTTTACAGATGATCCAGAATAATGACCAATCCGCACATCAATGTGCGGATTTTTGATATTTTTTAGACCGCACTTAATAGGCTTTTAATTGGGCCATTGCTTTACAATCTGCGGCTTGATGATCATCTTCGGTAATTAAACTTTGTAGAAAATGTTTAATTTCAGTCAGTTCGGCAATTTTTTCTTCGACTGAAACCAAATGTTTCGCCAACATACTATCCACTTCACAATGTTGAGATTGCTGCGTTTTCATCTCATTAAAAAATTTAATTTCGGCCAAGCTAAAATCTAACGCTCGACAGGTTTTAATAAATTTTAATTGCTTCAAACTGGCTTCATCATAATCTCGATAACCATTTGCCAGCCGTTTAGGCGCCGGCATTAAACCCATTTTTTCATAATAACGAATGGTTTCTAAATGAATACCGCTTTGTTTGCTGAGTTCGTGAATCTTCATTTGTTTAAAATCAAGCCTTGACCTTGTAGTTGCTACGGGCTTTATACTTTACCCCAAGTTAATCAAGTACACAATAAGGAACAATATGTCTCACCACCATTCTCATGAACACCACGAGCACGCTCATGAGCATCACGACCATATTCCACAAAATAAAAAAATTTTAGCATTCAGTTTTATCGTCATTACAGGCTTTATGATCATTGAATTTCTTGGGGGATATTGGTTTAACAGCTTAGCATTAATGGCTGATGCAGGGCATATGGCAAATGATAGCCTGTCATTATTTTTAGCGCTGTTGGCACTTTTCTTATCCGCTCAAAAGCAACGCTATATCGCCATACTCAATAGTGGCTCACTGATCGTCGTCGCATTGATGATTTTGGTTGAAGCGATTCAACGTTGGCAAAATCCCATCGAGATGATGGCATTACCGATGCTTGGGGTAGCATCACTCGGATTATTGGTGAATCTTCTCGTTGCAAAGATAATGTTGAACAGCGATCATGATAATCTCAATATCAAAGCAGCGTATCTACATGTACTGACCGATTTATTCGGTTCCATTATTGCGATACTTTCGGGGCTCAGTGCCTATTTTCTGGGATGGTTATGGGTTGATCCGCTAGCAAGCATGATATTAAGCGTACTGGTATTAAAAAGTGGGATGAGTGCGTTCCGTTTGGCGCTTAAAAACATCTAAAAAATGAACCGCACTTTGTTTTGATATTTCCAAAGTGCGGTCAATTTTCCGCGATTATTTCAATTCGCCTCGTTCTACAATAATTCCGACATTATTTGCTTGAGCAACCGCTTTAGGTTTGCTTAATTTCAGACGTAACCATGAAATCCCAAAACGTTGTTGTAATTGGTCTGCTACTTCATAAGCCACTCGCTCAATCAATAAAAATGGCTTAGCTTGAACATAATCTAAAATAAATTGGCTTACTTCGGCATAATTAAGACAATATTGCACATCATCCGTTTCGGCAGCTTTTTGACAATCCCATGCCATTTCCAAATCAAAAATGAGCTTTTGTTTGATTTGTTGTTCCCAGTCATACACACCAATTTGTGCGAAGACCACTAATTCTTCAATAAAAATACGATCCATCTCTCATTCCTGTAAAAATATAGTGGGCTTATGCTATCAAGTTTGGTTAAAATAACGAACAAGTTTTTCAAATACACTCAATATTGTGGAGCACAAAATGAGCCTATTTGCCCTTTTTTATATGATTTTTGCTTATTTACTGGGTTCGATTTCCAGTGCAATTTTGATTTGTAAGGTAGCTGGCTTACCTGACCCACGAAAAAACGGCTCTAATAATCCTGGTGCAACAAATGTATTGCGTATTGGCGGACGTTGGGCGGCTCTCGCAGTATTAATTTGCGATATTTTAAAAGGGATGTTACCGGTTTGGGCGGGGTATTATTTAGGACTCACGCAATTTGAATTAGGCATGGTTGCATTAGGCGCATGTTTAGGCCATATTTTCCCTATTTTCTTTCAGTTTAAAGGCGGAAAAGGTGTCGCGACCGCATTCGGTGCGATTGCGCCTATCTCTTGGGGCGTAGCCGGTTCAACGCTAGGTACTTGGTTGCTAGTATTTCTAATTAGCCGTTATTCCTCATTAAGTGCGGTCATTACGGCGCTTCTCGTACCATTTTATGTTTGGTGGCTTAAACCGGAATTTACCTTCCCTGTTGCCTTAGTTTGCTGCTTGCTGATTTATCGCCACCACGACAATATTCAGCGCTTATGGCGAGGCCAAGAAGATAAAATGTGGGGAAAATCTAAAAAGAAATAAACAAAAAACCTGTCGATAATCGACAGGTTTTCTTTTTATCAAAACGGCTTAGAAATCAACCGCACTTTTAAGTTTTTTCAATGCGTTGGCTTCAAGCTGACGAATACGTTCTGCAGACACATTATATTTTGCTGCGAGATCATGAAGGGTTGCTTTCTCATCATCTAACCAACGAGCTTTGATAATCTCTTGGCTACGTTCGTCAAGATTGGCTAAGGCTGTACCTAACTTTTCTGTTGCTTGTTCTTCAAAGTTTTCGCTTTCAAGTTCTGCCGCAAAGTTTGAGCTTTTATCTTCTAAATATAAAGAAGGTGCATAAGCTTCGTCATCATCGTCTGTTGGCAAATCAAAGCCGACATCAGCCCCTGTCATACGGGATTCCATTTCAATGACATCTTCTTTTGACACGCCAAGCTCATTCGCCACCATATCCACTTCGTTTTCATTAAACCAACCTAAACGTTGTTTAGTTTTACGTAGGTTAAAGAACAATTTACGTTGCGCTTTCGTGGTCGCGACTTTCACAATACGCCAGTTGCGAAGGACATATTCGTGGATTTCTGCTTTGATCCAATGCACCGCAAAAGATACAAGGCGAACACCCACTTCCGGATTAAAACGTTTTACCGCTTTCATTAATCCGATATTACCTTCTTGAATTAAATCTGCTTGTGGCAATCCATAACCTGAATAACCACGTGCAACATGAATAACAAAACGTAAGTGTGATAAAACTAACTTTTTCGCTGCTTCAATATCACCGTCATAATACAAACGTTCTGCTAAGCTTTTTTCTTCCTCTGCAGTCAGCATCGGATATTCGTTTGCTGCTCGAATATAACCTTCGATGCTACCTTGAGGTACTAACATCATTTGAGTTTCTTTATTCATTCTTCTCCTCACAGCATGCGGAGCTAAGCTCCAACTTATTAACTGTCTAGTTATAGCACAATATTTAAAATTATTGTAGCTTTAATTTGTTCTATTTGACAGTTTTTAACGATTAAAAGTTCAAATTAATCAATAAAAATTTTCAAATTATTTTAATGGCACAAGCGAATAAACCACATTCTCTGATACCACTTTAAACAATAAATCAATATTC
>CABSZQ010000122.1 GCA_902482195.1 uncultured Haemophilus sp. | reverse complement strand
GGTTGCGCGCTATGTGCCACCAGCCGAATTTGATGAGTTCCGTGATAAAGCCAACGCAATGGGCTTTGAACACGCAGCCTGTGGCCCATTTGTTCGCTCTTCCTACCATGCTGATTTACAAGCAAGTGGTGGATTAGTGAAGTAATCAAAAACAGATAAAAAAATGACCGCACTTTGAATCTCAAGTGCGGTCATTTTTATATTATCCTTTCAACTAGTCAGTTGCTGCTGGCTTATCTTCTTCGCCCTCATCAGTCTCCATCATGCTTTCTTGACGAAGATCTTCAAGGGTGCGACCATTAATTAAGTAGCCATTTTCCGTTTTTTCCACTCTAGAAACGTAATTATCACCTTCTTCCACAAATTCTCGGTGAAGTTTTCCATCATGTTTCACAAAGCTACTTAAATATTGCCAAAAGTATGAATTTTCCTTAATGGCTAAGGCTTTTTCATTTTGATCATCAAACAACATTTTACTTAATGTCAGATTAAATGTGCCTTCAATATTATCTGGAATCATGTCTGATGAATCATCTTCGGGCACTTGAGGCACAATACCACTCACTTCCAATTTAACTGGATAAGCATTGGTCTCCGGATAAGTATTTAGATTTAAATTCAACGTTGCATTATCAACGATTAAATCAAGCTCTTTCCATGAGTTTTTGATGTATTTATCAAATGTGGCTGACGTTAAATGCGTGCTGCATAAGGCCCCATAAAACGGTGCTGAGCAAAATCTTGCTGATAAATGTGCTTTGCTGTGATTAATTTTAAATGGTGCATCAACCGCTAATTTTTCAAATTGGAACCCTGCACTTGGGTAACTCGCTTTATTCGCAGACAATGTGATATGTTCATTATATTGATCATTGTCTAGTGTTTCCGTCTTATCACTGGCTGATACGTCATCAAGCACTAAATCGGCCATATTAAATGATTTTAATGCGGCTTCAATATTGGTTTTACCACTAAATTCTTTTACCCATTTATCTTTGGCATTTAAGAAATCTTTATTATCTTTTGCAGGCGCTTCTTTCTCTGCAATGGTATCTAATAAAAACGGTACAAAAGCCAGTTCATTTGCCACATTGTAATCATCTAACTGAATATTAACCTTACCACCTTTGGCTTCCCATTTACGGTCTTCATCGGCAGGTGTTTGCTTCACACTTTCAACATTCAGTTTAAAATCCACATTGGCTTTGGTTAAATCCGTATTCGCCAACTTAAGTTCAAGACCGGCATTTTGTAAGTTAAAGTAAGGTTGATTATTTTTAGGGACATTAACAGAAAGCACAGATAACGAACTATCAAAACGATCGTTTTGTGTAAAAATTTTTGTTAACAAATTGACGCCATCTTTAATGCTTAATGAACCATCACTTAATTTTTTAAATTCATGATGAAAATTGATCGCACTTGGCACGCCATTTTGTTTAATCAATAAATTCAAACCACCTGCTGTTGCTTGACTTTCTTCTGTCGTACGGCTTTTATTGGCAATGCGTAAAATATCACTACTGAATTTCGTACTCAGATCACGCTTATCTGCCTCACCTGATTTCACGTCAAAGTGGTACGTCGCATTTTTCATATAAACATGGGTGTTTTCCCCATTTAACAACGCCACTTCGGCATTTTTCGCGGTTAAGTCAATACTTGATAGGTCATATTGATTTGCGCCGACAGGCACAAGGCGAGCTTCACCCTCAATTTCTTCAAGTTTCGTGTCTTTATCGTAATTAAAACCACTTAAGTTTGTTTTTAGCTCAACTTCTTTATTTTTTAAGAAATGAAGACCGATAGAAAGGTTTTGGGACTTATTCGCAAAATCACGGAATTCCGTCAAAATATCAGACTGTAAATAATCCCCTACCGGCGAAAATTTACTATTAATCGTGTTTTTATCAATCGTGATATTTAATGTTTTATTTAATTGACGAACTAATTGATCAGATAACTGAGACTCCGCTGTAATGAAGAAAGGCAGCGCCGTGAGCTTAGTTGAAATCACATTTGTGGTTTTCGCATCACTATCTTTTACACTAAAGATCAACTCACGAATAAAAAAGTTTTTCGCGGTTTGCGTCACATTCAATGTTGCTTGGTTATCCAAAGAATAAGGGAAATTTTTTAACACCAGATCGATTTTATGATTGGTGTAAAATTGTGCGCCGATCCCAAGTGCCACTGCGATAGCCGAAATCGTCAATGCTATTGTTCTTTTCTTGCTCATAATGTCCCCAAATACGATCTCAATTTACGATCTCAAAATCCTTTTGAAAAATTAACCGCACTTTTATCTTCAAAGTGCGGTCAGTTTCCAGTCTATTTTAGCCTAAGATTTTATCTAACTCTTGGCTTACTTCTTCCACTTTTTGAGTACCATCTAAACGGAAATATTGCGTATTACCCGCTTTCGCTTCAGCTTGGTAATAATCAATTAATGGGCTGGTTTGTTTGTGGTAAACCGCTAAACGATCTAACACCGTTTCTGGTTTATCATCCGCACGGATAATTAAATCTTCACCCGTTACATCGTCTTTACCTTCCACTTTTGGTGGGTTATAAATGACGTGGTAAGAACGGCCAGATGCTTGGTGTACACGACGACCACTCATACGTTCAACGATCACTTCATCCGGTACATCAAACTCTAAAACGTAGTCAATTTTCACACCTGACTCTTTTAACGCATCCGCTTGTGGAATCGTACGTGGGAAACCATCTAATAAGAAACCACTTGCACAATCTGGTTGAGAAATACGATCTTTTACTAACGCCACTGTTAATTCATCCGGTACTAATTTCCCTTCATCCATTAATGCTTTTGCTTGTTTGCCTAATTCTGTCCCCGCTTTAATCGCTGCACGGAACATATCCCCTGTTGAAATTTGTGGGATGCCAAACTTGTTCATAATAAATTGTGCTTGTGTGCCTTTTCCTGCACCAGGTGCACCTAAAAGAATAATTTTCATACAAATCTCCAATAAATAATAGACCCGTTTAAAATACCGTTAAAGCCTTGTTTGGTCAAATGATTTTACTGTTAATTTTGACCGCACTTTATTTTATTTTAAGCTTTTTCATTTCCTTTTTCATTCCATGGAGCCACCCAGAATAAACAAATCATTCCTGGGATAGCAAGGAATAAACAAATCCAGAAAAAATGATAGTAGCCCACTGCTTTAACCAAGTAACCAGATAACATACCAAGTCCTTTACTTGGTAAAGCGGAAAGGCTGGTAAATAAGGCTAATTGAGTGGCTGTATAAAGCGGATTCGTTTCGCGAGCCATAAAGGCGACAAAGGCAGCAGTACCGAGACCGACACCGATATATTCACCCGCAATCACGAAACCTAATTTCCAAAGTTCTGCAGCGCCGATATGGTCAAAATGTCCAAATGCAGCCAACCAAATAAATCCACCAATAGTAATCAATTGGATAAAACCAAATACCCATAATGCGCGGTTAATGCCTAGGCGTAACATAATCACGCCACCGACGAGACCGGCTGAGATACTTGCCCAAAGAGAGGTGCTTTTTACCACCAACGCAATATGCTCTTTTTCAAAGCCCATGTCATAGACGAATTTCGTTTGTAACGTAGTAGCAAACGAATCACCAAATTTATACAAGAACAAAAAGAGTAAAAAACCGATGGCTTGCGCGACGCCTTTACGTTGGAAGAACTCTTTCAAGGGTATCCAAAATACCATATAGAAAGGTTGATCACGATCGACCTGTGCAATGTTTGGTTCTTTCGCTAAAAAGAGCGTCATAAATATGCCCGCTAGCATACAAAGTGCGGTCCGTAAAAAGACGGTTTCCCATGGATGAATCGTCGCTAAATAAAGCGACAGCCCCCCAGGAATTAAACCTGCAACACGATAAGCATTGATATGGATGGTGTTTCCCAATCCTAATTCATTATCGGTCAAAATTTCACGGCGATAAGCATCAAGCACAATATCTTGTGTCGCAGATACAAAGGCAATAAATGTCGCAAGTTTAGCCACTGTTCCCAACTGTGCCACAGGATCAAACTGACTAATCGCATAAAGGGAAATCAGCAAAATCACTTGAGAAATCAATAACCAACTACGACGACGCCCTAAAAAATTTGGAAAATAGCGATCTAATAACGGTGCCCATAAAAACTTCAAACCATATGGCACCATCACCCCTGTCAATGCACCGATTAATTCAACGGAAAGCCCTTTATCTGTCAGCCATACCGGCAACATTTGCGATAACACGAAAAGTGGTAAACCCGAACTAAATCCAGTAAAGACACAGATCAGCATTTTTCGGGTAAATATTTGACTAGAAAGGGATTGTTCTGACATAAAGTGCGGTTATTTTTGAGCGTGTTTTATCTGATTGAAATATTAAGGGCGGAATGATACTCCGCCCAATAAGAGTGAGATTAATCTCTGTATCCTTTCGGATTATTTTTTTGCCAATTCCAAGTATCTTTCATCATTTGCTCAAGACCACGTTCAGCTGTCCAATTTAACTCTTTCGCAGCAAGACTTGGATCGGAATAGCATGTTGCAATATCACCAGGACGACGTGCCACAAGACGATACGGAATTTCGATATTGTTTGCTTGTTCAAACGCTTTCACCATATCAAGCACAGAATAACCCGTACCTGTACCTAAGTTATAAATGTGTAAACCTGCGTCATTTTCATGGCGATTTAATGCTTTTAAGTGACCAATCGCTAAATCCACCACATGGATATAATCACGTACACCTGTACCATCAGGTGTATCATAATCATCACCAAAGACACCTAAACAAGGAAGTTCTCCAGCAGCTACTTTCATAATATAAGGCATTAAGTTATTTGGAATACCTTTTGGATCTTCTCCAAGTAATCCAGATTCATGGGCACCAATTGGATTGAAGTAGCGTAATAAAGTAACTGACATTTCAGGACAAGCATGTTGTACATCTGTTAAAATTCTTTCCATCATGGCTTTGCTTGTTCCATAAGGATTTGTTGTTTCACCTAGTTTACAGTCTTCTGTAATTGGGACTTTTTCAGGATCTCCGTATACAGTAGCACTAGATGAAAAAACAATTTGATTGACATTGTATTTTTTCATCATTTTACTAACTATTAATGTTGTAGTTAAAT
>CABSZQ010000121.1 GCA_902482195.1 uncultured Haemophilus sp. | reverse complement strand
TGACCCCATACCGAACTCAGAAGTGAAACGCCGATGCGCCGATGGTAGTGTGGGGCTTCCCCATGTGAGAGTAGGACACCGCCAGGTAGTGATTTAGAGACCCCGAGCTGAATGGCTTGGGGTTTTTGTTTATGGAGTTTTGTTAAAGATTACTTTGACAATAAAAGTGCGGTCAAAATCAGAATAGTTTTATTAAAAGATGTTTAAATCTTTTAATGAGAAAATATAGGTGGAATGGTACAATCACCAAAATTTTTTATAGGATAAATAATACAAATGGCTCGTAAAAAGAAAACTCGTAAAATTAGCGATATCATGCCAATTCGTAAATCAGATAAGAAACCTGAAGCGCCGAAGCTATCAGGTAAGAAATTAACACGTTATGAATTAGATGCTAAGGCAAGAGAAGATAAGAAAAAACGTAAACATAAAGGTTTAGCATCGGGTTCTCGTCATAGTAATGCTGAGCAAAATAAGCATAACCAAGTCGTTGAACAAAAAGATCCGCGTATTGGCAGTCGTAAAAAGGTTCCACTGATTGTTGAATTTGTGAATAAACCTGAGAAAGGGATGACAATTCCAGTAGTCAAAGAACCGAAAAAACTTGCGCCTGAAGTTGAGTTAGAACGTTTAGAAAATAATGAAATTCTAAATGAATTGTTGGATGCCTTAGATGAAGGCAAAACGATTAGTAAAGCTGATCAACAATTTGTGGATGAATGCTTAGATCGTATTGCTCAGTTAATGGAAGAATTAGGTATTCAAGATGAAGAAGAGACAGAGGATGACCTCTATCGAATCTTTGAGAAAATTGATATCAACCAATTCAGATAATTATCATGTGGCCGATCATTTTAAGTATTATTGCTTTGGGAATTATTGCTGGCGTATCATTTTATGCTTTCAAATTACTGAGGAAGTTACGCGAGCAAAACACTCTCATCAAACAGGCTAAAATAGCACGTACAAAACGCCTAAAAGAGAGTATGGTAATTATCGCTAAAGCGATGCAAAATGGAGATTGTAACCATTCAGAAGGGGTGATTCGTTTATCAATGCTTTTGCTCCCTTTTGGACAATCTTTGCAGCCATATCAAGCGATGTATGCACTTTATAATATTGTAAAAGAAATGCCTACGCATGAAGCTCGGAAAGCATTGTTAAAAAAAGAAAGAATGAAACTCGATCTTGAGCGAGAAAGTGCAGAAGCAAAATTTGAAGAAGAAATTATGTTGGAGTTACGTCAGTTTTTAAATGACGTAGAGAAATTTGGGGAAGCTTAATGTCTGAAATTATTTGGGATCTTGCGTTAATTCAAAAATATAACCAATCAGGACCTCGTTATACATCTTATCCAACTGCATTAGAATTTAATGAAAGTTACACAAACGAAGATTTTATTGCAGCGGCTAATCGTTATCCGGAAAGACCACTTTCCCTTTACGTACACATTCCGTTTTGTCACAAACTTTGCTATTTCTGTGGCTGTAATAAGGTGATTACTCGTCATCAGCATAAGGCGGATATTTATCTTGATTACCTTGAAAAAGAAATCAAAGCGCGTTCAGAATTATTCAAAAATCGTGTTGCGACTCAAGTGCATTGGGGCGGCGGTACACCGACTTATTTGACAGAAGAGCAATCTGCTCGTTTGATGAAGATGCTTAAAGATCATTTTACGATTGCGGATAATGCAGAAGTCAGTATTGAAATGGACCCACGCGAAATTGAGCTCGACATGCTTGATCATTTACGCAATATTGGTTTTAACCGAATTAGCATGGGTGTACAAGATTTCAATAAAGCGGTTCAAAAGGCGGTAAATCGTGAACAAGATGAAGAGTTTGTGAATGCATTACTTGTTCGTGCTCGTGAGTTAGGTTTCCAATCTACTAATCTTGATTTAATTTATGGATTGCCACTTCAAAATGTGGAAAGCTTTATGTTTACATTACATAAAGTGATTGAATTAAATCCAGATCGTTTAAGTATCTTTAACTATGCCCATTTGCCAAGTCGATTTGCGGGACAAGCAAAAATTAAAGAAGATCAATTACCGCCACCGGAAACCAAATTAGAAATCTTACAGAAAACGATCGAAACCTTAGGTAATGCAGGCTATAAGTTTATCGGTATGGATCACTTTGCTAAACCAGATGATGAATTAGCAATTGCTCAAGAGAAAGGTGTCTTACACCGAAATTTCCAAGGCTATACCACTCAGGAAGAATGTGATTTGCTTGGTTTAGGTGTATCAGCCATTAGTTTATTAGGTGATACATATGCTCAAAATCAAAAAGAATTAAAACATTATTATCATGATGTAGAAAATTCAGGTATTGCTCTGCATAAAGGGTTAGCGATGACAGAAGAAGATTGCTTACGCCGTGATGTGATTAAGCAATTGATTTGTAACTTTAAGCTTGATTTTGCACCAATTGAAAAACAATATAATATTGATTTCAAAAAGCACTTTGCTGAAGATTTACAGTTATTACAGCCATTACTTGAAGATGGATTAATTTCTGAAACAGAAACAGGCTTACAAGTTTCGCCTAAAGGTCGCTTATTAATTCGTAATATTTGCTTATGCTTTGATACCTATTCAAGAGCTGCAGCAAAACGACAACAATTCTCTCGAATTATTTAGTCATACAAAAACGGTCAAGATATGAGTCTTGACCGTTTTTCTTTTTATTTATTTCGCGATGCTTTCTAATGCCCATAATTCACTGAGACTTTCTCTGCGGCGAATTAAATGAGCTTTGTTTCCATCCACTAACACTTCAGCCGTACGCGGACGAGAATTATAGTTTGAAGACATGCTTGCACCATAGGCACCAGCAGAGCGTTGAGCAATATAATCACCTTCAGCAATGGCGAGCTCACGCTGTTTACCTAAGAAATCAGAGGTTTCGCATACCGGGCCAACAACATCATAAATGGCTTTTTCACGCCCTAAAGTGCGGTCAATTTCAATGATGTTCATATAAGCTTCATAGAGTGCCGGACGAATCATATCGTTCATGCCAGTATCGGTAATCGCGAAGTTACGGCTTTCATTACTTTTTAAGTATTGAACTTTAGCCACTAAAATCCCCGCATTCGCCGCAATTGCTCTGCCCGGTTCTAGAATAATTTCGAGATCTTTATAATCTTTTAATTTATTCAGTAACGCTGCGGCATAATCACTTGGATGAGGTGGCCTTTCATCAGTATAAGTTACGCCTAAACCGCCACCGAGATCTAAATGTTTTAACGTAATACCATCTTCTTGTAACTGTTCTATTAAACGAATGAGGCGATCAGTTGCATCTAAGAAGGGTTGTAATTCAGTCAGCTGAGAGCCAATATGGCAATCCATACCGGTAATTTTTACATGAGGTAAGGTTGCTGCTAATTTATAGACCTCACGCGCTTCATCTACGCTCACACCAAATTTATTTTCTTTCAATCCAGTGGAAATGTAAGGGTGTGTATGGGCATCGACATCGGGGTTTACGCGTAAAGAAATAGGGGCTATTTTACCCATTTCGCCAGCAATTTGGTTGATATGGTGTAATTCCGCAATAGATTCCACATTAAAACAACGAATGTCTACTTCTAACGCACGCATAATTTCGGCACGAGATTTTGCCACGCCGGAAAAGACCACTTTTGAAGCCTCTCCGCCAGCTGCTAAGACACGTTCTAATTCGCCCTGTGAAACAATATCAAAGCCTGAGCCTAATTTTGCCATTATATTCAATATGCCAATATTGGAATTGGCTTTTACGGCATAGCAAATCAAATGCGGATGATCTCCTAAGGCTGAATCAAAGGCATGCCAATGACGCTCAAGCGTAGCACGAGAATAAATATAAAGTGGTGTGCCAAATTCTTCAGCAAGTTGTTTGACGGGCAAATCTTCAACATAAAGTTGCTCGTTTTTATATTGGAAAAAATCCATGACGAATCCTTTAAGTGCGGTCAGTTTTTATTGTGTTTTTTGCGTGTTTTGTGGTTGTTCTTTTTCAGGAAAGTATAATGGCCCTTTTACACCACAACCTGTAGCCAAAGTACAGAATGCACCTAATAACAAAATAGAAAGTAATTTTTTCATTTTTCAATCTCTCTAATAAGTAAAATCTGCCTTTGCCAATGAGGCGAAAGGCTTTATAATTCACGGCATTCTATCAGATTTAATCGGAAAATTTTATGAATGTTGCAGAATTTCACCAAAATATTGAACAGGTTTGGCAAAAAATTGAAGAAGCGTTAGAGAATCAAGATTGCGATGTGGATTGCGAAACACAAGGTTCGGTATTCACGATCACATTTGATGACCGCTCACAAATCGTCATTAATAAGCAAGAACCACTTCTTGAGCTTTGGCTTGCGAGCCGCTTGGGTGGATTCCATTTTGCCTATAAAAATAATGATTGGGTGGCAAATGATGGCACACGCTTTTGGGATTGTTTAACCGAGGCGGTTGCCGCTCACGGAGAAACGGTAACATTCTAATGGCCGAACTCGCGGAACATGCCCCGCAAAAAACAGACTTAAAAACGACCGCACTTCATACGTTGCGGTCTGTTTTTGGTTACCAATCTTTCCGCAAAGGGCAGGAAGAAGTGATTCATGCTGCGTTAAGCGGTCAGGATGCCTTAGTGGTGATGGCTACAGGAAATGGCAAGTCCTTGTGTTATCAAATCCCAGCACTTTGTTTTCCTGGTCTCACATTAGTGATTTCGCCTTTGATTTCTTTAATGAAAGATCAGGTGGATCAACTCCAAGCAAACGGCATTGAAGCTGATTTCCTAAACTCTAGTCAGACGCTAGAACAACAACAGCAAGTTGAAAATAAGCTGATTTCTGGCCAATTAAAATTATTGTATGTTTCGCCTGAAAAAGTGATGACAAACAGCTTTTTTCAGCTGATTTCTTATGCTCAAATTTCCTTTATCGCCATTGATGAAGCACATTGTATTTCACAGTGGGGTCATGATTTTCGCCCTGAATATACCCAACTTGGCGGCTTAAAAGCGGCATTTCCAAATGCGCCAATTATGGCATTAACGGCAACAGCGGATTACGCGACAAGACAGGATATTCTCACTCATCTTAAATTAGACAATCCTCACAAGTACACTGTCTCTTATACACATCTGACGC
>CABSZQ010000120.1 GCA_902482195.1 uncultured Haemophilus sp. | reverse complement strand
GAGATATTCTTTAAAATATGAACACGATTTTCGCCTTCACCGAAGTAACGGTTGAGATCCTTAATTTCAATAATATTCATTAATTTTCTACCGCACTTTTAGAACATTCTTGGACCACGAGGCATAGAGCCAACTTGTTCACCATTCGCAACTTGCGACACGATGACTTTTTCACCTTCGTTTAAACCCGATTTGATTTCAGTTTTGAAATCATTTTGAACGCCGATTTCAACTTCACGCGGTTCAGGTTGATTTTTATCATTCAATATATTTACAAAGCTTTTGCCATCACGTTTTTGAATAGCCATATTGGAAACCAATAACACATCCTTGGCGTTGGCAATTTTGATGTTGTTTTCTGTCGTCATTCCGATGCGTAAAGTACGATCAGGGTTATCAATCAAAACATTGGCGTAATAGTAGATCGCACTGGTCGTTGAGCTGCTTGAGCTACTTAAAGATGATGTTGAAGAGCTATCACTTGTCGTAGTATTGGCTGGATCAACAGAATCAATGACGGAGTGATACACAGTTTGACTATCCGATAAAATAGTGAAGCTGACTTCTTGACCTGCTTTAACTTTAGTAATATCGCCTTCTGAAATTTCAGGCTTAATTTTCATTTTGCTTAAATCGGCAATAGTTACAATTGTTGGAGTCGTTTGGTTGGCATTAACGGTTTGACCTTCTGAAACAGGCACAGAAACAACGGTACCGTCCATTGGTGCGGTGATTTTAGTGTAGCCCACATTGGTTTCTGCGGTATTCACTTCAATTTCAGCTTGTTTGATATTGGCTTCAATGGCTTCCATTTCAGCTTTCGCATTATCAAGTGTGCTTTTTGCAGTATTCAAACTATCGAAAGACGTCGCTTTTTGTGTATAAAGTTTTGATAAGCGGTTATAGCTTGAAAGGGCAACATCATAAGCAGTTTTCTTCGCTTTTAATTGTGCTTGATAGCTAACCAATGCTGCCTTTTTGGTATTTAAGGTATTAATTTGGGTTGTGGAATCAATATCCGCGATCATTTCGCCTTTTTTGATTTCTTGCCCTAATTTGACATAGAGTTTGGTGATTTTACCCGAAACTTGGGCACCAACATCAACTTCATTCACGCTTTCAACTGAACCAGAAGCGACAACTGTTTTTTCCACATTACCACGGGTAACGGATTCCGTCAGATAGGTGGTTTCTTGTTTGTTATTGCTTGAGAAAAAATAATAAGCTGCGCCAGCAGCAACTGCTAATCCAAGTAAAATAAAAAAGCGTTTTTTCATAAAGACTTTGTTATCCTAAATAAAAATGAACGTTTGTTCAGTAAAGTGGTATTCTAAAGGTAAACTTTTCAGTTTGCACGAAAAATCTTCAAGTTAGACCTAAAAATTCTAAAAAATTCAGTCATTAATTTAATGAAAGTGCGGTTAGTTTTGTGATCAAATTCACAACGCCAGACTTTTCGTATAGAATGGGGAAATTATTTTCAATTTATTGAGAAATTTATGAGCAATACAGAACACACTCTAGAAAATGCGGAAAATGCCCGCACACACAATTTCATTACTCAAATTATTGATGAAGATTTAGCTTCGGGTAAACACAAAAGTGTTCATACTCGTTTCCCACCTGAGCCAAATGGCTATTTGCATATTGGCCACGCAAAATCGATTTGCTTAAACTTTGGCTTAGCAAAAGAATATAACGGTTTATGTAACCTACGTTTTGACGATACCAATCCGGTGAAAGAAGACGTGGAATATGTGGATTCCATTAAAGCCGATGTGGAATGGTTAGGCTTTAAATGGGAAGGTGAACCGCGTTATGCATCTGATTACTTCGATGCACTTTATGGCTATGCGATTGAGTTAATCGAAAAAGGTTTAGCCTATGTAGATGAACTTTCACCAGACCAAATGCGTGAGTATCGCGGTACATTAACTGAGCCAGGTAAAAACAGCCCATATCGTGATCGTAGTATCGAAGAAAACCTCGCGTTATTTGAAAGAATGAAAAACGGTGAGTTTGCCGAAGGTACATTAAGTCTTCGTGCAAAAATCGACATGGCTTCACCATTTATGGTCATGCGTGATCCCGTGCTTTATCGTATTAAATTTGCGAGCCATCACCAAACTGGTGATAAATGGTGCATTTACCCAATGTACGATTTCACTCACTGTATCTCTGATGCGATTGAGCGTATTACACACTCTCTATGTACATTAGAATTCCAAGACAACCGTCGTTTATACGACTGGGTGTTAGAAAATATTAGTATTGAACGTCCATTACCGCATCAATATGAATTTTCACGTTTGAATTTAGAAGGTACATTAACGTCTAAACGTAAATTATTGAAATTAGTGAACGACGGCATTGTAGATGGTTGGAATGACCCGCGTATGCCAACCATTTCAGGTTTACGTCGTCGCGGTTATACCCCGGCTTCGTTACGTGAATTCTGCCGTCGTATTGGTGTGACTAAACAAGATAACGTCGTAGAGTATTCTGCGCTTGAAGCATGCATTCGAGACGATTTAAATGAAAATGCACCACGTGCAATGGCGGTGATTGATCCTGTTCGCGTAGTGATTGAAAACTTTGAAGGCGAAGAAACCTTAACGGCACCAAATCACCCGAATCGTCCAGAATTAGGTGAGCGTCAATTACCGTTTACAAAAGAGCTTTATATTGATCGCGCAGACTTTCGTGAAGAAGCAAACAAACAATATAAACGTTTAGTATTAGGTAAAGAAGTGCGTTTGCGTAACGCCTACGTGATTAAAGCTGAACGTGTCGAAAAAGATGCAAATGGTGAAATCACCACCATCTTCTGTACTTACGATCCAGAAACCTTAGGTAAAAATCCATCCGATGGTCGTAAAGTGAAAGGGGTTATTCACTGGGTATCTGCAGTGCATAATTATCCGGCAGAGTTCCGTTTATACGAGCGTCTTTTCACTGTACCAAATCCAGGTGCAGCAGAAGACATCGAAAGCGTGTTAAATCCAACCTCTTTAGTGGTGAAACACGGTTTTGTAGAACAAAGCCTTGCAAATGCAGAACCAGAAAAAGGTTACCAATTTGAACGCGAAGGTTATTTCTGTGCGGATAACAAAGACAGCCGCCCAGAGCACTTAGTGTTTAACTTAACCGTAAGCTTAAAAGAAGGCTTCTAATTCTAAACAACAAAGTGCGGTCAAAAATCACGTAAATTTTGACCGCACTTTTTTATTGGTTTCACTATGCAATTTGAATCTCATTTTTGGCAAAAAAAATCGCTCCTTGAAATGACGGAATCCGAATGGGAAGCCTTATGTGATGGCTGCGGGAAATGCTGTTATCGGAAATATATTCAAGGGCGGGGCAAGCGTGAAAAACTCTATTACACGCGCATTGCTTGCAATCTATTAGATGTGGAAACAGGGAAGTGTCGTAATTATCCTGAACGTTTTAAAATCGAAAGTGATTGTACGAAATTAACCAAAAAGAATTTGCCTGATTTTGGTTGGCTGCCGAATACCTGTGCCTATCGTTTATTGTATGAAGGTAAACCTTTGCCCGAATGGCATCCCTTAATCAGCGGTGATCCTAATTCAGTGAAAAATGCAGGTGTTTTAATTCAAGATGGCGTGCACGAAGAAGATGTCATTGATTGGTTTGAATTTGTCATTGAAACTGAATAATTTAAATTTCGTTGTTTTTTTATTCTCTTTAAACTTTGTTTTTTGATTTAGGTCACAATTTGCAAGATTGGCAATTGTATTTCAATTGTGCTTACTTATAATACTTAATAAGTATTATATAGATGTATCATTCGTTGTATGCAAATGTCCTTATCACTTAAACAATCTGCTGAAAAACTTGGCATTTCGTTTTCCCATTATGATATTAATGGGCATTTGATTGATGCATCGCCAACCCGCGTTGATTATTTTATCGAGCAGTTGCAATTTCCGCCGAATATTGGACAAAACCAGCCGTTCCAAGATGTGATTTGTGCCTTTAAAAACGAACCCATTCATGATGATTTAACCGCGTTTTCTTCTCCTCCTGATGCTTCTTTGCGTTATCAATTGCTCGATGAGCAAAACCAAATTCAGTTTGAAAAAACAATTCCATATTCAACCGCACTTTTATTGCCTGCTTTGTCTTTTATCTATTATCGTTTAATGCTTTTTGTCGCTCAGCAAACGAGAAAATACTATCGTTTGTAAATTCATTAAGCTTGAAAGCATAAAGGAGTATGTAATGACGAAATTAGTCGCCCAATCAGTAATTAATTCATTTTTTGATGGCAAACATGCCGATCCTTTTGCAGTATTAGGCATGCATGAAACTCATAATGGTATTGAGATTCGTGCTTTATTACCCGATGCAGATAAAGTTGAAGTGATTGATAAAGAAAATCAATCTATCGTTGTTGTACTTGAAAAAGTGGATGACCGCGGTTTTTTTACTGCGATTGTGCCAGAGATTCATCATTTCTTTGCCTACCAATTAAAAGTGTATTGGGGTGCAGAAGCCCAAATTATTGAAGATCCGTACCGTTTCCATCCGATGATTAATGACTTAGATCAATGGCTATTAGCGGAAGGTTCGTTATTGCGTCCGTATGAAGTATTAGGTGCACACTTTACCGAATGTGATGGTGTGCCGGGTGTGAATTTCCGTGTATGGGCACCAAATGCTAAACGCGTTTCATTGGTTGGGGATTTCAACTATTGGGATGGTCGCCGTCATCCAATGCGTTTCCATCCAGCAAGTGGTGTGTGGGAATTATTCTTACCCAAAGCTAGCCTTGGTCAACGCTATAAATTTGAATTGATTGATTGCTATGGCAACCTTCGTTTAAAAGCCGACCCTTATGCATTTAGCTCTGAATTACGTCCAGATACCGCATCAGAAATCAGCATGTTGCCTGATGTGGTAGAAATGACAGAGCAACGTCGTAAGGCGAACCAACGTAACCAACCTATTTCTATCTACGAAGTACATTTGGGCTCATGGCGCCGTAATTTAGAAAATAATTTCTGGCTTGATTACGACCAAATTGCCGATGAGCTTATTCCTTATGTAAAACACATGGGCTTTACTCATATTGAGTTTTTACCAATTTCTGAATTCCCATTTGATGGCTCTTGGGGTTATCAACCGATTGGTCTGTAT
>CABSZQ010000119.1 GCA_902482195.1 uncultured Haemophilus sp. | reverse complement strand
TGGTTGCTGTCATGTTTGTCCGACTGGTGCCATTATTTTTGGTACACGTGAAGAGTTATTGGCTGAAGCGAAACGTCGTTTAAGCTTATTACGTGGTACTGAATACGATTATCCACGTCAACACGTCAATAGCACAGATAAATACCGTGCTACCGTACCAGCATATCAATATCACATCTACGGTGAAAAAGAAGGCGGTGGTACACAGGTACTCGCCTTAAGTGGTGTACCTTTTGCTAATCTTGGTTTACCAGACTTAGATGAAGTCGCGACAGGTTCTCGTGCGGCGCATTTACAACACTTCTTGTATCGCGGTTTAGCCTTACCGTTAGTGGCACTTGCCGGTTTAACCTTTATGACTTACAAAAATATGCATGGCGATAAAATCGCTGAGCGTATTGCAGCACAAAAAGAAGCCATGCGTCAGGCACGCAAGGAAATCGAAGAAGCGGAGGATGAGCATCATGAGTAATCCACGTCCGGTAGGCGGTCGCCTTGTTTCTGCCGCAATTCTCTTTTTTGCACCACTTGCCGTACTTTGCGTTTTATTAATTTTAAAACGTTTAGTGTTTGGTATTGGTTCCGTGACCGCACTTAATGGCGGTTATCCTTGGGGTTTATGGATTGCCTTTGACTTACTTGTCGGTACAGGATTTGCCTGTGGTGGTTGGGCACTCGCTTGGACCGTGTATATTTTCAATAAAGGGAAATATCACGCTCTTGTTCGCCCAGCATTGCTTGCAAGTTTATTCGGCTATTCCCTTGGTGGTTTATCTATCACCATTGATATGGGACGTTATTGGCATTTGCCATATTTCTACATTCCAGGGCAGTTCAACACAAATTCCGTTCTATTTGAAACGGCATTTTGTATGACGGTGTATATCATCGTGGTGACCCTAGAGTTTGCCCCTGTATGGCTTGGTTTCTTCGGCTTGAAAAAATGGTTTAATAAACTGAATAAAATCATGTTTTTCATTATTGCCTTGGGTGCCTTGTTACCAATGATGCACCAATCCTCAATGGGTTCCTTGATGATTGTAGCTGGTCACAAAGTCCATCCAGTATGGCAAAGCTATGAAGCACTACCAATTCTCTCCTTGCTGACTGCTTTCATTATGGGCTTCTCTATTGTGATTTTTGAGGGGTCTTTAGTTAAAGCGGGTCTTGCAGGAAAAACACCAGATGAACGTCATTTATTTACTCAATTAGCACGCGTTACCGCAGGATTAATTTTCTGTTTCTTAGCAGTGCGTTTTGGTGAGTTGATTTATCACGACAAACTGCAAATGGTTGTAGGTTTCGATAAATTAACTAAATTTGAAGCATGGATGTTCTGGATGGAAGTCTGGTTGATGGTATTACCGTTACTTACCCTCTTCCTCGGGGAGAAAAAATCAGATTCCCGTTGGTTATTTATTTCGGCATTAAGCATGTTACTCGGTGCGGCATTATGGCGTATGAACTACTCGCTTATCATGTATAATCCGGGCAATGGCTATCAATATTTCCCATCTGCGGAAGAATTGCTTATTTCAATCGGCTTCGTTTCTATTGAAGTATGTGCCTATATTTTAATCATTCGTTTATTCCCTGTATTACCGGTATTTAAAGAAAAACATACCGAAGACTCAGATAAAATTATTGCCGAAAAAGCGGCATTCAGCAAAAAAGTTAGCGGAGCAGAATAATGTCAGAAAAAAAACGTATCTCAATTGACCCAATTACCCGTATTGAGGGTCATTTGCGTATTGATTGCGAAATTGAAAACGGCGTCGTCACCAATGCTTGGTCATCCGGTACCATGTGGCGCGGTATGGAAAATATCGTAAAAGGTGCCGACCCTCGTGATGCATGGATGATTATGCAACGTATCTGTGGCGTATGTACCACAGTACACGCGATTATCAGCGTGCGTGCCGTAGAAGATGCGATTGGCGCTAAAGTTCCCGTCAATGCACAGTACATTCGTAACATGATTCTTGCTGCACACAGTATCCATGACCATATCGTGCACTTCTATCAACTCTCCGCGATGGACTGGGTCGATATCACTGCTGCGCTAAAAGCTGATCCTGAAAAAGCAGCAGACATGCTAAAAGGTGTCTCTACATGGTCATTAAACAGCGCTAACGAATTCCGTAATGTACAGAAAAAAATTCAAGCATTAGTGGACAGCGGACAACTTGGTATTTTCGCTAACGGTTATTTTGGTCATGCTGCAATGAAACTTCCACCAGAAGTAAACCTCATTGCCGTCGCGCACTATTTGCAAGCGCTTGAATGTCAACGTGATGCTAACCGTGTAGTCGCATTACTCGGTAGTAAAACACCACATATTCAAAACTTAGCAATCGGTGGTGTCGCAAACCCAATTAACTTAGATTCTCAAGCGGTACTAAACCAAGAACGTCTCATGTTCGTGAAAGCTTGTATCGATCGCTTAACTGACTTCATTAACCAAGTGTATAAAGTAGATGCAGCAGTATTTGCGGCTTACTATCCTGAATGGTTAAGCTTAGGTAAAACATCTGGCAACTACTTATCTGTACCAGAATACCCAATTGATGCAGATAACTCTAAATTCATGTTAAAAGGTGGTTATATTGAAAACGGCGATTTATCGACTTTCCGTCCAATTGATCAACAAAAAGATGAGTTCGTTGTAAAAGGCATTAAAGAAAGTGGTAAACACGCTTGGTACGAAGATGATGAGCCATTAGAACCTTGGGCTGGCTTAACTCGTCCGAAATATACCGGCTGGCAAGATGATGGTAAATACTCTTGGGTAAAAGCACCGACATTCTACGGTAAAGTTGTCGAAGTGGGTCCTCTCGCCTATTTAATGTGTGGTTTAGCCGCAAATGACACACCAACTGTCAACCACTTCAATGAATTAAAAGGTATTTATGAAAAATTGACCGGTAATACTTTAACCACCGATCAATTACATTCTACCCTTGGACGTATTATCGGTCGTACCGTACATTGCTGTGCGATCAACGACATTTTAAGCGCTCAATGGCAAATGCTCATTGATAACATCGCTAAAGGTGATATGACGGCTTATATCAAAACAGACATCCCAGCAAGCGGCGAATTCCGTGGTGTTGGTTTCGGTGAAGTACCACGCGGTATGCTTTCTCACTGGGTTGTGATCAAAGACGGTCGCATTGAAAACTATCAAGCGGTTGTACCATCCACATGGAATGCTGGTCCGCGTAATGAACAAGACCAAATGGGCCCTTATGAGCTTTCCATTATTGGTACACCAGTGGCAGATCCGACTAAACCATTGGAAGTGGTTCGAACCATTCATTCATTTGACCCTTGTATGTCATGCGCCGTACATGTAGTTAATACCGAAAACGGTGAAGTGACTGAAGTGAAGGTGTTGTAATGAAGCCGTTAATTCTTGGTGTCGGCAATATTTTGTTAAGTGATGAAGGTGTCGGTGTGCGTGTTGTGCAGGAGCTTGAAAAACGCCCTGAAATTCAACCGCACTTTGACATCATCGATGGTGGTACTTGTGGCATGGAATTACTGGATGCGATGGCAAATCGCGAGCATTTGATTATTGTCGATGCCGTGCTTGCTAACAAACAGCCAGGCGAGATTATTGTATTGCATGACGAACAAGTGCCTACCTTTTTCTCTCGCAAAATTTCGCCACACCAACTCGGCATTTGTGATGTACTTTCTGCAATGAAATTGACGGACGAGTTTCCAAAACACCTTTGCCTTATCGGCATCCAACCAGAATCGCTAGAATCTGGAATTGGCTTGACGGAAACAATACAAAACGTGTTGCCAAAGGTTTTTGAAACGTTAAATCAAGTGATTGCTGAATATGGTTTGAATCTAGACTCCCCTCTTTAGAAAAGAGGGGCTGGGGGATATTTGACTTAATTAATCGAGACTAGTGTTAAATCTCCCCTAACCCCTCTTTACAAAAGAGGGGAATTTTCTTTAAGGTTTCTCCAGAATTCTTTAATCTTATTAATATTGAAAAATAAACCATGTATCGACACGAAAAAACACCTGACAAAAAGCAAAGCTTTTTGAACGTTGGCTTTGCCAACGGCTCTGAAGGAGCGAGTAAATCTTCAGGATTTACGAGTAAAAACTCTACCGCACTTTTAACCTCTGTTACTGGCTTTGAAGAAAACCCAACGGAGATTTTCCTTGCCGAAATGCAAAACATTGTACCTGAAATGCAAGATCTCCCTTTTTATCACAAAGGCGTCGAATGTTTCTGCCCTAAATTTGTTTTATTCGAAGACCAATGGATTGGCACAGTATTAACCCCGTGGATGATGAGTGTGGTGATTCTACCTGGCCCTCAACAACAATGGGAACCACGTGAATTAGGTGATAAACTCACTGTACAACTGCCTTACAAGCCACTCACTTTCACCGTTAGTAGTCTTGAAAATGTACCGCAATATTTAAGTTGTTCCTTACATTCGCCACTCGACCCGAATCTAACTAACGAACAAGCGGTTCAACTGACGCAAGATTGTTTGCGTATGATTTTATCTATCCCAACCGCACAGCCGACATTTAATTCTGATCGCCGTAATCTATTTAAGGCCATGATCAAATAAATGTTAGCTGCAAACAGTTAATAAAAATGGGCAAAGTAAGATAACCTACTTTGCCCATTTTGCTTTCCATCCCACACAAAGTGCGGTCAGTTTTCGCTTAATTTTTCACATTAAAACAATACACGTGCTTTAATTGTGCCTTCAATTTTACGAAGCTTAGCCAATAACGGGGACGCATCATCTGTTTCGATATCCACTACGACATAACCAATTTTCGGATCCGTTTGTAAAAATTGCGCCGCAATATTGAGATTAGCTTCAACGAAAATTTGGTTCAATTTGTTTAATACACCTGGACGGTTTTCGTGAATATGAAGTAAACGTTTTGTGCCAACGTGTTCTGGTAAAGAAACTTCTGGGAAATTCACGGAAGAAAGGGTTGAGCCGTTATCTGAATATTTCACAAATTTACCCGCCACTTCAAAACCAATGTTTTCTTGTGCTTCCGCAGTCGAACCACCGATATGCGGGGTTAAGATCACATTATCAAATTTACGTAGTGGAGAAACAAACTCTTCATTGATTGATGCAGGCTCAACAGGGAATACGTCAATCGCTGCACCACGGATTTTACCCTGTCCAAGTGC
>CABSZQ010000118.1 GCA_902482195.1 uncultured Haemophilus sp. | reverse complement strand
CTCAGATAGAAAACCTTCTTTAGAGTTAGAAGGCTCAAAAGCAAAATAATCAATTAAAGTGCGGTTAGAAATAACCGCATTTTTTATCTCTCAGAAATTAATGAGCAGGTAATAAAAAACGGTCAATATTCATTAAATATTGACCGCTCTTTTTATCTTGCGATGAAAGATTATTTCACACGAGAAACGTATTCGCCTGAACGAGTATCAACTTTAATCACTTCGCCGATTTGAACGAAAAGAGGTACTTTCACCACAGCACCAGTACTTAATGTTGCTGGTTTACCGCCTGTACCTGCAGTATCACCTTTAAGACCAGGGTCAGTGTCGATGATTTCTAATTCTACAAAGTTTGGTGGAGTGACAGTAATTGGCGCACCGTTCCATAAAGTCACGATACAATCTGCTTGGTCTAATAACCATTTTTCTGCATCACCCACTGCTTTTGCATCAGCAGAGTATTGTTCAAATGTTTCTGGGTGCATGAAGTACCAGAATGCATCATCTTTGTATGAATAAGTCAGGTTAAGATCCATAACATCAGCAGCTTCAACCGAAGTACCAGATTTGAAGTTTACGTCTAATACTTTGCCTGAAATTAATTTACGAATACGAGTACGAGTAAAAGCTTGGCCTTTACCTGGTTTAACGAATTCGTTTTCAACGATCACACAAGGCTCACCGTCTTGCATAAATTTTAGACCTGGTTTGAAATCACTGGTAGTATATGTAGCCATATTAAAAATATCCTAAAAAATAGAGATTGTTTGAAAGTGCGTATTTTAACCCGAAATATTGCGATTAGAGAAGAACAAAATTGGTTAGAAACCCTAAAAAATGCGATTTCTGATCCGAAAATCTTATTAAAAACCTTAAATTTGCCTGTTGAAGATTTTGCCGAGGACATCGTCGCTCGTAAACTTTTTGCTATGCGAGTACCTTTACCTTTTGTTGAAAAAATGGAAAAAGGGAATCCTAAAGACCCACTTTTTTTACAAGTAATGACGGCTCAACAAGAATTTATTGAGGCCGAAGGTTTTAGCCAAGATCCTTTAGATGAACAGCAAAAAAATGCCGTGCCTAATATTCTGCATAAATACCAAAATCGCTTGCTGTTCATGGCAAAAGGAGGCTGTGCCGTTAACTGTCGTTATTGTTTCCGTCGTCATTTTCCTTATGATCAAAACCCAGGCAATAAAGCGAGCTGGCAACAAGCTATAGACTATATTGCAGCCCATCCAGAAATTGAAGAAGTGATTTTTTCGGGTGGCGATCCGATGATGGCAAAGGATAGTGAATGGGCATGGCTATTAGAACGCCTTGAAAAAATACCGCACTTACAGCGTTTACGTATTCACTCTCGTTTGCCTGTCGTGATTCCAGATCGCATTACGGATGAATTTTGTGATTTATTGCTAAAAAGCCCATTACAAACAGTGTTTGTGACGCATATCAATCATCCAAATGAAATTGATAAAGAACTTGCTTTGGCTATGCAAAAACTGGTAGGCGCTAAGGTCACATTACTCAATCAATCGGTCCTTTTAAAGGATGTGAATGATAACCCACATACATTAAAAGAATTAAGCGATAAGCTGTTTCAAGCGGGCATTCTGCCTTATTACTTGCATTTATTGGATAAAGTGCAGGGGGCGAGTCATTTCTTTATTTCAGATGAGCGCGCGTTACAAATTTATAAAGAATTGCAGACGCTCACTTCTGGCTATTTAGTGCCCAAATTAGCACGAGAAATCGGTGGAGAGCCAAATAAGACTTTATACACCGCTTAAGATCCGATAAAATACGATTCAATTTTTCACCGCACTTTTGTGCGATCTTTAGTTTAGCAAATCGAGGTAATCCCGTGGATAATAAAAATCAACCTAACGACAATTCATCTCAAAATGAATTAGATTTAGGATTTAATCACTCTGACTCTGTGACACCAAGAAAACCGGTTCAACAAAGTGGCTCAATTTTTGATAAAGCCAAAGGTTTATTTGGTAAAAAAGAACAGCCAGATACACAATTCCATGTTCGTCGCGAACCAACTTTTGGTGCGGCAGCAAGCCAATCTTTTTCACCTTCTCAAGCATTCCAAAGTGAAAATACTGAACAATCAGTGCAATCAAGTGCTTTCGGCGCTCAAGAGTCCGTTGAAAATGTTCAAGTAGAAAACGTAGCGGAAGAAAAAGTGATTTTTGAAAATTCACCTGCAGAAGAGATTGTGGAAGAAGTGAAAACTCAAGCAGAAACAGTTGCACCAGCAACAGCCGCTGCAGCAGCAAGCTTGAAATCACCAGAAAAATGGAAGGTTTTACAAATGTTACCAGAAAAACATCGCCGTTTATTTATTGCTATCTTGGGGTTAGTGGTCTTGCTGATTATTTTCTTCACCCTAAAACCAAACTCAGATACGGTAGAGTCTTTTGAACAACAAAACAGCAATGAAATTCCGGTTCAATTCCAATCATTGGATCAGTCTCAACCGGTTGAAACTACTGTATTAGATAACAATAACAATGCAGCGCCGGCAACGACAGAACAAGCTGCAAATGAAGCTAAATCAGATACACCTCCAGCCATGGAGTACGTAGGTGATAAAGCAGATGCTGCGAAATCACAACCTGCAGAGCCTGCACAACAAACTGTTGCTCAACAACCAGCAACTCAATCTGCACCAGTTCAACCAGCTGTTGCTCCTGCACCAGTTAAAGAACCTGTGAAAACAGTGCAACCAACTGTAGAAAAACATACCACAACAGTTGAGCATAAAGCAGAACCTCGTCGTGAACAAACATCGGTGGTTCAAGAGAAAAAACAACCTAAACCTGTAGCTGAAAAAGCAACAGTTCAGCCGACTCAAACCGTGAAAAAAGAGTCAAGCAAAATTCAAGAAGCGAAACCGGTTGCAACTAAAGATAGTAAGGTTCAAATTGTGGATGCGAAATCAGCAAGCAACAATGCGGTGAAAGCAACAGAACCAACAGTACAAACCGCTTCAACAGGTGCAACAAAAACATTAACGGTGCCGCAAGGTGTTTCATTGATGCAAGTATTCCGTGATAATAAATTGAATATTTCAGATGTGAATGCCATGACAAAAGCAAGCGGTGCAGGTAATGCATTAAGCAGTTTCAAACCTGGTGATAAAGTACAGGTTTCGTTGAATAGTCAAGGCCGAGTGAGTGAGCTTCGTTTATCAAATGGCGGTAAGTTCATTCGTCAAGCCGATGGTTCATATCAGTATAAAAAATAATTTTTAGTGGGCGAGTAATCGCCCATTTTTCTAGATGAGATTGTTTATCCTTGCTCATTTCGAAAAGTGAGCAATCATAAACAAACCTTGATGGAAATAGAATTCATGTTAAAAAAATTAAGCGTAATTTTGACCGCACTTTGTCTTTCTGCTTGTTCACAAAATGTTGAATTAAGCGACCCCGCACCACAGAAAATGAAAGTGCAAACCGTGGATAAAAAATCTCAAAAGGGTTCGGCGACGGTTTATTTGTGTAAAGGCAATAAAGAAGTGAGTGTGGTTCATACCAAGCAAAAGCAGAAAAGTAAAAAAACACTCAGTCAGGTGACCGTTACTTTTAATGATGTAACCGAAAAATTAACTCGTGTGATTTCTGAACGTGGTAGAAATTATGCGAATATTCGTTGGTATTGGCAGGAGCGCGATGACTTCAGTCGATTACAAACTAGCGTAGGTGAAGTGCTCGCAGAACACTGTGTGAAACAACCAAGTGAATTAAAATCAGGCAAATAATTCTTTTATGGATCTCCAACGCGGCTTTGTGTTACATCGTCGTCCTTATAGTGAAACTAGCCTTTTGGTGGATTTATTCACTGAAGAAACTGGACGTTTGACGGTTATTGCAAAAGGTGCACGTGCGAAACGTTCGGCATGGAAATCTGTCTTACAGCCTTTTACGCCATTACTTCTTCGTTGGTCAGGAAAAGGCGCATTAAAAACACTCACGAAAGCAGAGCCCGCAGCAATTACGTTGCCTTTGCAGCAAACAGCTTTATATAGTGGGTTTTATGTAAATGAGCTGATTATTCGAGTGATCGAGCCCGAAACGGCCAATCCACAACTTTTTCAGCATTATCTACAGTGCTTAACAGGCTTAGCTACTCAACCGCAGGTTGAGCCCACATTACGTCTATTTGAATTTCATTTACTTAAAATCTTAGGTTATGGCATTGATTTTCTGCATTGTGCAGGATCAGGTTTACCAGTAGATGAATCGATGACTTACCAATATCGTGCGGAAAAGGGGTTTATCGCCTCGTTAGTGAAAGATAACTTGACCTTTTATGGCCGAGATTTGCTTGCTTTTGACCGTTTGGAATTCACCGATGAGTCCATCTTGCAAGCAGCAAAGCGCTTTACTCGAATTGCACTTAAACCTTATTTAGGCGATAAGCCGCTGAAAAGTCGAGAGTTATTTACGCAAAACGTACTTTATTTAAAATAGTCCCTTTCTTTAATACAAACAGATTAATACACCATCATGGCTTTACTTTACGCTCCACAAAAAAAACAGAAAACCAAACAAAAAGTTGTCGCTGAAATTCAGGATTTAGATTATCAAGGGCTAGGTGTCTCTAAAATTCAAGGTAAAACCTGGTTCATTGAAAATGCCTTGCCAACGGAAAAAGTGGAAGCGGTAGTGACTGATGAAAAGCGTCAATATGGTTTAGCCACTGCACAAAAGTGGCTACAAAAGAGTAGTCAGCGTGTTGAGCCTCAATGTCGTTATTATGGACGTTGTGGTGGTTGTCAAGGCCAACATATTCCTGTGGAAATACAGCGTAAAGCCAAAGAAAAAGCCCTTTTTTCTCGATTAAGTAAACTGCAAGCAGAGCCTATTCAATTAATGCCAATGATTTGTGGCGAACAATGGGGCTATCGTCGTCGTGTACGATTAAGTTTGCTGTGGAGTGCTAAAAATAAAACTGTTGAAATGGGATTTCGTCAGAAAAACTCCAATCAGTTAGTGAGTATTCAGCAATGCTTAGTCGCAGAGCCTGCGATTAATCATCTTATCCCCAAATTGAGCGTACTTTGGGCTCAATATTCAACCCCGAAACAATTAGGGCATATTGAATTAGTTTCAGCGGATAATGGCGTAGCCATGTTGTTACGCTATAAAGGAAATTTAGCCGAAACTGACCGCACTTTGTTGCTCGAGTTTGCACGCGTAAATGCTGTGAATTTATT
>CABSZQ010000117.1 GCA_902482195.1 uncultured Haemophilus sp. | reverse complement strand
AGATAGTCAAGATAAGCAACTTATCCGACGCCCTAAACATACAGCAAACGCTGGTTTAAATTATCAAATTACAGAACAACTAGGATCAAGTGTAAATGTTTCATACGTGGGAAAACGTATTGATAATAATAGAGATCGTTATCGTATGCCATCTTATACCTTAGTAAATCTAGGCGTAAGTTATCAATTAACTCAAAATCTAAATATTTATGCTAATTTAAACAACGTATTCAATAAAAAATACGAAAACATTGTAGGCTATGGCCAAGACGGACGTAATGTTTACGTTGGGTTGAAAGGATCGTTCTAATTATTACCTACTAACAAGGGCGTGCTTAGCACGCCTTTTTACATTCTTGATGGCGTAGCGTATCATTATCTATATGCAAAAAACTCGCTTAATTTTAACCGCACTTTTCCTTCCGTTTACCTCTCTGGCTTCGGAACAATTTGTCTCGCTTACGCTTTGCAGTGACCGACTACTTATCGAACTGGCTGAGCCTTCGCAAATTGCTGCTCAATCGCCTTATTCGAAAAAACCGTTGATGATGTTAGACAAAATCAATACCGACAAGCCTGTGTTGGAACCGCAATTAACGGAATTATTGCCCTATTTGGATAAAACGATTCTGATTAACGAAACCTTTTATCCACAATTAGTCGCAGAGCTGAAAAAACTCGGTGTGAAGATTATCCCGATTAACGACAGCCCACAAACGCCTGATGAATTATTTACGCTGATTCTAGAATTAGGCAAACAACTGGGTAATGAGCAAAAGGCGGCAGATTTAGTCACAAAGCTCAAATCGCAAAACTTTCACTTAAATCGACCGCTTACTGACACACTAATTTTGTCGGAAACGGGCGTAGTGGAAAGCTATTATCCGCAATATTCTGTGCTGTTAAATTTACTCGGATTAACCCCGTTAAAAACGCCACTTACCGCACAAAATTTCTCGTTAGAAAAAGTGATTTTAAGCCAACCGAATGTGCTCATTTCACTGACCGACAAACAAGGTTACAATGCACAAGCTGAACTGCTACAACATCCTATGTTGCAAGATTTTTTCAAAAACCAACCGCTTGTCAGCATCCCGATGAAATATACCTATTGCTTTGATCATGGCGTGTGGCAAGGGGCAGAGAAGATTTATCAGCAGTTAAAATAATGTAGCTGACAAATCTCCCCTAACCCCTCTTTGCTAAAGAGGGGGATTTCATTATTAAATTAACCCTAGATGGCATATTTATATGTCTTTATGTATAAATGATTAGAATAAAACATCAGAATTATAAATCCCGACACTATAATCCCCCTCTTTAGCAAAGAGGGGTTAGGGGAGATTTGACAAAATCAAATTAACAAATGATATTTGAATTACATAGGAAATTGATCATTGACCAAAACACTAAAATTAAATACTGCACTTTTCTTCGCGTTGCTGTTGATTAGCGGGTTTGCGATTTATCATCAGCTAGGCGATTTTGCCCATCTCAAAAATGCGGATGGCGTACTCACGGATATGCGTTCGATGGTGCTGTGGGATATTCGTTTTCCACGCATTGGTTTAGCTTTATTGACTGGCGCTAGCCTAGCGATTGCCGGCAATGCGATGCAAGGTATTTTCCAAAATCCATTAGCAAGTCCGGGCTTGCTTGGCAGTAGCTCTGGGGCAACAGCGGCTAGTGTATTTATCCTCTATTATTTTGCCGTGCCATTTTCACTGCTCTTAGCCGGTGGTGTGATTGGTGCGCTTTTAAGTTTTTTCATCGTGTATTTGATCGCCAAAAACTACGGTACCACGATGATGATTCTAAGCGGCTTAGCCGTCAATATGTTGCTTGGTTCAGCGATTGCATTATTGCTTTCCAACGCGGAAAGCCCATGGGCATTAGCTGAACTTTATCGTTGGCTACAAGGATCATTGATGTGGGCGAAATTAGATACCCTGCTTATTTCACTCCCTATTGTTCTGGTAGGGATTTTCTGCTTATACCACACTCGCCGATACTTAGATTTACTCACCTTTGGGGAAGAAACGGCGAGCACCATGGGCGTAGATCCCAAACGTAGCTTTTTCATCAGTACCTTTGGTGTGGCTTTATTAGTTGGGGCGACCATTCCTCAAACCGGTACCATTGGTTTTATCGGTTTAATCGCACCACACTTCGCCCGTATTTTATTAAAAGCTCGCCCATCACAGCTTTACCTTACCAGCGCATTAATTGGAGCATTATTGCTGTTACTAGCCGATTTAGCGATTTTATACATACCGCTGTTCTCACATATTTACATCGGCACGTTAACTGCGCTTATCGGTGCCCCTTGCTTGATTTGGATGTTATTAACGCAACAGAGAAAAATCTATGATTAGAATTGAAAAACTCACCCAATCCTATTGCTTAAATGACATCAACTGTACGCTTCCATCAGGTAAATTGATCGGCATCATGGGTGCCAATGGTGCGGGAAAATCTACCTTATTAAAAACCATTGCAGGTATCTTGCCCCTAAAACAAGGAGAGGTTTGGTTTGATGATCAGCCATTAAGTAAAATGAATGCGACTGAAAAAAGCCAACACATTGCTTATCTTGCACAAAATACGCAAATTCATTGGGATTTATCCGTTTATGATGTGATTGCGTTAGGCTTAGCTGCGCCCTTACCAAAAGAAAAAGAGCGGTCAAAAATTCAAGCGTTTTCAGAAAAATTTGCGGTAACTCATTTGCTCGACAAGCCTTTCCAACAACTTTCTGGAGGCGAAAAAGCGCGTGTACAACTCGCTCGTTGCTGTATTAAAGAATCCCCTGTTTTATTGGTCGATGAGCCGATTGCACCACTCGACCCTTATTATCAAATTGATATGATGGAACAGCTTAAATCACTCACACCACAACACACATGCATCGTCGCAATTCATCACCTTTCATTGGCTTATCAATTTTGTGATGAAATTATTCTATTAGAACAAGGCAAATTGTTAGCTGTCGGTGAAACGAAAGCTGTATTAAATTCGGAAAATTTGGCGAAAGCCTTTCATATTCGGGCTGAAATTGATCCTCTGGAAAAGACTATCTCAAAAATTGAAAAGCAATAAAATAAAAGCACTTAGCGATTCACTAAGTGCTTTTTTTATAGAAATGAATTACGGTTGAATTTCTGAATCTACAAAGAAATAAGCAATTTCTCGTTTTGCGCTTTCAACGCTATCAGAACCATGAACAGAGTTTTCACGCTGATTTAACGCAAAGTCTTTACGGATAGTACCTTCTGCCGCCTCCGCCGGATTCGTTGCGCCAATCAAAGTGCGGTAATCTTTCACGGCATTTTCTTTTTCCAATACAGAAACCACTATCGGACCAGAGAGCATATATTCCACCAACGGCTCAAAAAATGGTTTACCTTGGTGTTCTGCATAGAAACCTTCGGCTTGTTCTTTGGTTAATTGCACCATTTTAAGTGCAACAACACGGAATCCCTGTGATTCAAAACGCCCTAAAATAGCACCAATTAAATGACGTTTTACAGCATCGGGTTTGATAATTGAAAAAGTACGTTCTGTCATAAAATCCTACTTAACTTGCTTTCGTTACTAATAAATTTGCTAAAGTTTTCACACCGATTCCTGTTGCACCGACCGCCCATAAATCACTACCTGATTTACGATAAGTGGCCGAACAATCAATATGCAACCACCGTTGTTGATAGTTTTTCACAAAATACGATAAAAATGCTGTTGCAGTACTTGCGCCCGCGACAACTGGCGCTGTGCCTGTATTTGCAATATCCGCAAAAGAAGACGTGATTTGACTACGATGGAAATCCTCAAAAGGCAAACGCCAGAACGGTTCATTTTCTTCTTTCGCCGCTTGGAATAAGCTATTTACCAACGCATCATCCATAGAAAGCACACTGTGGTAATCATTACCGACTGCCACTTTCGCTGCACCGGTTAAGGTTGCACAATCAACAATAAATTGTGGATTTTGGCTATCGGCCTCAATTAAGCCATCCGCCAATACTAAACGGCCTTCCGCATCAGTATTTAGAATTTCAGCGGTTACACCATTTTTATACGTGATGATATCACCCAATTTAAACGCATTACCGCTCACCAAGTTTTCCGCACAGCATAGATAGAGTTTTACACGTTGATTTAAACCGTGCGCAATGGCAAATCCTAATGCGCCCGTTAATAACGCTGCGCCGCCCATATCGGTACGCATAGTACTCATACCATCACTTGGTTTGATGCTGTAACCACCACTATCAAAAGTAATACCTTTACCAACCAAGCACGCTAATACAGGCGCATTTGGATCATTAGTCGGGTTAAAATCTAATTGCAACATAGCGGGCGGATTAATAGAACCACGACCCACAGTAAAGATCCCGTGGTAACCTTGCTCTTTTAACGCTTCACCAGAAATGATTTGAAAACTGACCGCACTTTTATCGGCATAATTTTCGGCTTGGTTAGAAATAAACTCAGCTGCACGTTCTGCTAATTTAACCGGAGTAAGGGTTTGTGCCGGTTCATTAATAATTTCGCGCACAAAATCACCACATTCAATACGAGCTAATAATTCATCTTGTGGCTCATCATCTAAATGAGGAAATTCAATCGAATAATCTTGCTTCGCCGAGTAAAAACCTTGATAAAATGCCCAGCAATTTTCTAATTCCCATGCATCCCCCACAAGCTCAACATCTTTAATACCTTGCCCACGTAACTTACGTGCGGCTTTTTGAACTAAAACAAGGTTAGATTTTTCATCATCTTTAAGATGAATAACGGCTTGATCTTGATTAAAACTTAAAATGGCATTTTTGCCCCAACTCTCCGAAGCGGGAGCCGTTGATAATGTAATTTGCATGTGGTTTTTCTCCTTTATTTATCTATTATTCTCTAAGTACCATTTTACCGTCTGACGAAGTCCTTGTTCAAAGGTTATTTGTGGTTGCCAACCTAATTCTGCATGAATTTTAGAACAATCCAATGAATATCGCACATCGTGACCAGGTCGGTCTTTGACAAAAGTCATTAAATCTTCGTAATACTTAATGTGATTAGGCTTATTTGGTGCAAGTTCTTCGAGTAATTGGCAAATTGTTTTAACCACTTCAAGGTTTGTTTTTTCACAATTTCCACCGATATTATAGTTTTCCCCGACTCGACCTTTTGTCAAAACTAAATATAAAGCTTGAACATGATCTTCCACAAATAACCAATCACGAATTTGCCG
>CABSZQ010000116.1 GCA_902482195.1 uncultured Haemophilus sp. | reverse complement strand
TCTGGCTTCATTAAATTCATCACTGACTAAAAGCGTATCAAGTTGCGATAAAGGATAACGCACGATTTCTAATGGTTCAGGCTCATCGCCTTCTAGTTTATTTGGATACAGATCTTCGCCTAATAAAACGTGCATTTTATGCCCCATAATTTGTGGATTGATTTTCATGGTACGTAAAAATGTCCATTTTTTTGCGCCGAAGCCAATTTCTTCCTGTAATTCTCGATTGGCACTTTGTTCGGGCGTTTCTCCCATATCCATTCCACCTTTTACAAAGCCTAACTCATATTGTTTTGTTCCTACCGCGTATTCACGAACAAGAAGTAAATCTTCACCATCAATCGCAATCACCATCACTGAATCTCGATTGAAAGGGCGGAAACGTTCATAAGTGCGGTCAATTCCATTGGAGAATTTGAGTTCGACAGCTTGAATTTCAAATAAACGGGATTTTGCCACGGTGGAAAGGGAGAGAATGTGTGGAAGTTGTTTTTTCATGATATTAGCCCTATTATCTTGTTATTGGCTCATCATACGCAAAGTGAGAGAAATAGGAAGAGTTATGGCTGAAAATAACGAGGTACGATTAGATAAATGGCTCTGGGCAGCACGTTTTTATAAAACCCGTAGCATCGCGAAAGCGATGATTGAAGGGGGTAAAGTCCATTACAACGGTCAGCGTGCTAAAGTGAGTAAAACCGTAGAAGTTGGTGCAATGATTAAACTCCGCCAAGGTAGCGATGAAAAAGAAATTGAAGTGATTGCTTTGAGCGATCAACGTCGTGGTGCGCCAGAAGCACAACTGCTTTACCAAGAAACGGCGCAGAGTGTGAAAAAACGGGAAGAAATGGCGTGGGCAAGAAAAAATAATGCCCTTTCAATGCCACATCCTGATCGTCGTCCAAATAAAAAAGAACGTCGAGATTTATTGAAATTTAAACATCAAGATGAGTTCTAGAAAATAAAAGTGCGGTCAATTTTGACCGCACTTTTGGTATTAATGGTTTTTGTGGCTTGTACTGTAGAGAATTTTGTCGGTATAAGCCATGGCAATCGCTGAAATCAAGAAAGAAAAATGAATAATCACTTCCCACATAATCGTTTTTTCAGAAATTTTTGAGGCATTCACAAAGGTTTGCAATAAGTGAATGGACGAAATACTGATAATTGACATAGAAAGTTTCACTTTTAGTACTGTCGCATTCACATGGCTCATCCATTCAGGTTGATCGGGGTGGTTTTTCGTGCGAAGTTTTGAAACGAAAATCTCATAACCACCTAATGTCACCATCACCAATAAGTTCGCAATCATCACTACATCAATGAGATTGAGCACGGCGAGCATAATGGTGTCTGCATCCATTTCATTAACATTGGTGATGAGATACCACAAGTTTTTCATAAACTTGTAGGCATAGATGCCTTGTACAACAATTAAACCTAAATAAATAGGCACTTGTAACCAACGACTTGCAAAAATCGTTTTGCTTAGAAAGTTAGTCTGTTCATTATATTTTGCACATGGATCCGAGATTTCTTTTTGTTCCGTTGCCATAAAATTCCTCATAAATAAAAATTCAAATAAAAAAGCGGCAAGAAAATAGCCGCTTTTAAAGAAAAATTCAACAGGTATGCTTTATTTTACCCCGTTCTCGGTAGTGATAAGGGAGAGTCGCGTTAAATCCACGTCATTATTGAGCAATTCAACGTTTGGCATGCTCTTGTTAGCCTTCGCTGACAAGTCTTTAAATCGCTCTACTTTCCCCACTAAACCTTGTTGGCCCACAAGAGCGGTAACAGTACTGTTATATTGATTACTTACGGTGGAAAGGGTATTGCCCAGTTTGCTCAAACGTTCTGCTACCAAGCAAATCTGGTTGTAAATTTCGCCTGCTTTTTCTGCGATTTCTTTCGCCTCAGCATTACCTCGTTCGATACGCCATAAATTTGCCACTGTGCGTAAAATTGGCATGAGAGTTGTGTGTGAAACCATAATGACATTTTTCTCATACCCATAATTAAACAGACTTGGGTCTAATTTTAAGGCTTCAATATAAGCGGGTTCTACAGCGATGAACATCAAGACAAAATTAGGGCTGCGCATGCCAATCAAATTGCTGTAATCCTTGCGGTGCAAGTCATCAATGTGATTTTTCAGGGCTTTAATATGCTCCCTTAGTAAACGCTCACGTTCAAATTCATCCTCAGAATTGACCGCACTTTCATAAGCATTCAATGACATTTTGCTATCAATGATAATGTTTTTTTCATCGGGCAGATTCAGCACAAAATCAGGATAGTTTCGACCGCCTTGCTCATCTTTAAAATGGGCTTGTGCACTGTAATGCACGTTTTCAATCAAACCAGCCAACTGAAGTGCGCGCTCAAGTTGTACTTCTCCCCAGTTACCTAAGGTTTTCTTTTCACCTTTTAGTGCAGAGGTTAAATTATTGGCTTCTTTCGACATATTTAAGCCAATTTCCAACACCTTTTTGATTTCCGCTTCTAAACCCGCATTGCCTTTCACCGATTCCGAATGGATTTCATTGACCCGTTTTTGAAAGCCTTCGATTTGTTCACGGAAAGGCTTCAACAAGGTTTCCAATGCGGTTTGATTGGTTTGATTAAAGGATTGGCTTTTTTCTTCCAAAATGCGGTTGGCCAGATTTTGGAATTCTACGCCTAGTTGTTGTTTGGATTGTTCAATATGCTGTTGCTGTTCGGCAAAATGCTTTTCTTTTTCGGAAAGGGTGGTTTTCAACTCCGTTAATTCTTGTGAAAGTGCGGTCAATTTTTCCTGCGTTTTTTGCTGCTCTTGTTCTTTTCTAAGCACATTTTCTTGCGCTTGTTGTAATTGACCTTGTAAGCTTTCGGCTTGTGCTGACGCGATCCCAAAGCGTTCTTTTAATGCGGTAATTTGTCCGCCAATTTGATCGTGTCGGAGCTGTTCTTCATCCAATTCTTTTTCTAAATATTGGATTTTTTCATCACGTTCATTAAGGCGAGTTTGCAATCCTTCCGCATGAGTTTGTGCTTTAACGGCTTGTTGTTCTAATTGATTTTTGACTGCGTTTAAAGCATCAAAACGCTCAGCTAATTGGTTGTAATCACCGATGGTTTTATTGAGATCTTGTTGTAATTCTTGCGTATCTCGTTTGCTACGGCTTAATAGAAAAAGCATCACAATACTGATAAAAACCAGCACGGCAATGATAATTAAATATTGATTAGACGTGAGTTCTGACATAAATAGGCTCCTAGAAACGCAAAAATTTTAGCATATTCCTAGAAACTTTTTAAAAATTAAGATGGTTAATCAGATAAGAAAAGTGCGGTCAAAATAACCGCACTTTTTAGGAAGATTAGTAGTTTGAGTTAATCAATACTTCTTCACCGTAGCCACCAAGGGTTGGCATTGGTTGATAAGTTGAGTTAGCGGCACGCATTAAACGAATACCACGAATACCTGCTTCTTTTGCGGCTAGGATATCGTCATCGCTGTCACCATAGTGAATACTTACTTTGTGCTCAATAATACCCGGTGTTTTGTTATATTTAGTTGGAAGTTTGCGACCACCCATGAATTCTACGGGATGCATGTCTTTAATATTAAAGGCTTTTTGTAGCACTGGTGTCACACCATCTTTATCGCCCGCTGTACGACCGGTAATGAAATAAATTTGGTCACCACGTGCTTGGTGCATATTAATTAAATCCACCGCAATTTGTTTTGGAATAGAATATTGGTCACAACCTGCATTCACTTCATTCCAGAAATCTTGATTTTTTAAGTAATCATTTTTACCTGGTGAGTATTTTTCTTGGCCGTGATAGAAACAAGGGCTACTGAAAAGTACAGTATCGTCAATGTCGAAGCTCACATTAATGGGTGCTTTGCCTTCCAATTCTTTTTTCAACTGCTCAACAGAGATCCAGTGAATCGGTTTTTGCTCTGTCATTTCACGAGCATTCGTACCTTGTTCAGTGTAAGGTTCTTTGTTTGATGCAAAAGTAGAGACTGCGCTTGCCGCTAAAATTGCAATGGCAGAAAGTTTAAGTAAATTTTTCATGTTTTCCTCATTAAGTAGTTTGTTTTACTTGTAACAAATCATATTCCTTTAAAATAAAGGTGTGAAATAATAGCAATCGTTTGCTATTTAAAAAAGTGATCTTTGTCACATTTTTTTGAGATGTTTGTTTAATAAAGCATCAAAGAAAAATTTCCCCTTGAATTTGGTGGAATCGATCGCCATATAACGAGTAACTTTTCTTAAAAGAAGGATAAAAAGAATGACAACAATTGTAAGCGTACGTCGTAATGGCCAAGTAGTTGTTGGGGGCGATGGACAGGTTTCACTAGGCAATACAGTGATGAAGGGGAATGCCCGCAAAGTACGCCGTTTATATAATGGCAAAGTTCTAGCCGGTTTCGCAGGCGGCACAGCTGATGCGTTCACTTTATTTGAATTATTTGAGCGTAAATTAGAAATGCATCAAGGGCATTTGTTAAAAGCTGCTGTAGAATTAGCCAAAGATTGGCGAACCGATCGTGCGTTACGCAAGTTAGAAGCAATGTTGATTGTGGCGGATGAAAAAGAAAGTTTAATCATTACCGGTATTGGTGATGTGGTACAACCGGAAGAAGATCAAATTCTTGCTATCGGTTCCGGCGGTAATTATGCGTTGTCGGCCGCTCGTGCATTGGTGGAAAATACCGATTTATCAGCACGCGAAATTGTGGAAAAATCTTTAAAAATTGCCGGTGATATTTGCGTGTTTACCAATACAAATTTCACTATTGAAGAATTACCGAATAAATAAGGAAAAATTATGTCTGAAATGACCCCTCGTGAAATTGTTTCCGAATTAGATCAACATATTATCGGCCAAAAAGAGGCGAAAAGAGCAGTTGCGATCGCGTTGCGTAACCGTTGGAGAAGAATGCAGTTGCAAGAACCACTTCGCCATGAAGTCACCCCTAAAAATATTTTAATGATTGGGCCAACAGGTGTGGGGAAAACCGAGATTGCACGCCGTCTTGCAAAATTAGCTAATGCACCGTTCATTAAAGTGGAAGCAACGAAGTTCACCGAAGTGGGCTATGTGGGGAAAGAAGTGGATTCCATTATCCGTGATTTAACGGACAGTGCGATGAAATTGGTTCGCCAACAAGAAATTGCGAAAAATCGTGCGAAAGCAGAAGATGCGGCGGAAGATCGTATTTTAGATGCATTATTGCCCCCACCGAAAAATCAATGGGGTGAAGTGGAAAACCACGACACCAAC
>CABSZQ010000115.1 GCA_902482195.1 uncultured Haemophilus sp. | reverse complement strand
CAACTGGCTCAACTCGTAGAACCTCATCACCGAGGTGAGGCCCGGGAGATTGCCGCCATTGATTTAGGCTCAAACAGCTTCCACATGATTGTGGCACGGATTATCAATGGCTCGATTCAGGTGCTTTCTCGTTTAAAACAAAAAGTGAGACTTGCCGATGGCTTAGACGAGCACAATGTATTAAGCCAAGAAGCCATTGAGCGCGGTGTAAATTGCCTTGCACTTTTTGCTGAACGCTTACAAGGCTTTGCGCCAGAAGATGTGAATGTCGTCGGCACTTATACCTTACGAAGAGCGGTCAATAATGACGAATTTTTACGCCAAGCAGCCACTGTCTTTCCCTATCCTATTAATATCATTAGTGGTCAAACTGAAGCCAAAACTATTTATGCGGGTGTTTGCCACACTCAACCCGAAAGCGGACGTAAACTGGTCATTGATATTGGTGGTGGCTCGACAGAAATGATCATCGGTGATGATTTCACCCCCTTAGTGGCAGAAAGTCGTCACATGGGCTGCGTGAGCTTTGCCAAAAAATTCTTCCCGAATGGACAAATTTCAAAAGAAAACTTCGAGCAAGCTCGCCAAAGTGCGGTCAATAAAATTGAAGATTTAAGCTGGGAATATCGCAAACTCGGCTGGCAATCAGTGTTAGGTTCATCAGGCACCATTAAAACCGTCTATCAAGTGATTACTGCAACTCTTGACCCGAACGGCATCATCACGGCTGAACGCTTACAAAATTTAATTGACCGAACCTTACAAGCTTCCCATTTTGAAGAACTCAATATCGCGGGATTAAATCCTGATCGCGTGGATGTCTTCGTGCCAGGCTTAGCCATTTTAAGTGCCGTTTTTGACGTTTTTGGCTTAGAAAATATGCGCTATTCTGACGGCGCTTTGCGTGAAGGGGTGATTTACAGCTTAGAAAAAAACTTCCAAGTTTCAGACATCCGTACACGTACTGCATTAGGACTTGCCGAACAATTTAACTTAGATTTAGTGCAAGCCGATCGCGTGGCCAATAGTGCGAAAACCTTAATTGACCAATACACCCATTGGCAAAAACCGCATCTTGCTGATGAAATGAAAAACCTGCTGATTTGGGCAGCGCGTTTATTGGAAGTTGGCATTGTCATAAATCATCGCAATGTGCAAAAACATTCCGCTTATATTCTGCAAAATATGGAATTACCGGGCTTTGATCGCGAGCAACAACGCTTATTGGTGAATTTAGTTCGTTATCATACGGGCGCATTTAAAAAGAATGATTTACCGATTTTTGCTCGTTATGCGGATGAAGATGTCCTTGTTTTACTGCTTCTTTTACGCATTTCGGTAATTTTAAATAAATCTCGCCAAGCAACAGATAGCACGGATAAAATTAATCTCAGAATTGACCGCTCTTTACAGACTTGGGAACTGACCTTTGAGAAACATTATTTGGATAATAATCCATTAGTGTGGAATGAATTGCGCTTAGAAAGCAATTTACTCAAAGATTTAGAACTCAGTTTGATTTTTAACTGATAGAATAAGGGCTTTCATGCCCTTATTTTTTATCTTGCTCCAGCAGCAAGCTATAAATATTGGCTAAATAATAGCTCTGCTCGGCTTCGGGAATTTCTTGCGGAATAAAAGAAAGCAAATCGTGGTGAATTTCCAAAACATCAGGGAAAATAACCGCACTTTGCATTTCATCATAAAAGGATTGATGAAGCGGGGAAACGCAACCGCCTCGTTTTAAGCGGGCAAGGCTGTTGGCAATATGCAATAAGAGTGTGATGACGGTCGGAATCGACACATCAATGCGCCAATGATGCTCTAGGCGACTTTGTAAAGTCAGAATAATATCAATAACGTCCTGATCAATCTGACCGCGAATTTTCCAACGGGTTAATTGTTTGAGTAACGACATAACATTCCTTTTTAAGATAGGATAACTTTACCGCTATTTCATAAAATTACCAGTGCACAGATCACAAAATTGAAATAAAGTGAAAAAATTTACTAACTAGGAAAGCAATAAATGATAGATAACAGACTTTTTGAAAAATATGATGGCCTTATTTTTGATATGGATGGCACCTTAATCGACACCATGCCAGTGCACGCCCGCGCGTGGAGTATGGTAGGGGAACAATTTGGTTATCGTTTTAACAGCCAAATTATGTATGATTTAGGTGGCGCAACCGTGAGCACTATCGCCTCAGCTATTATGCAAGATGCCGGTATGCCACAAGAACGTTTAAATGAAGTCATACAAGCAAAACGCAAACTTTCTTATGAATTGATTCCAACAGAATCAAAATTACTCCCGACCTTTGACGTGGTGCGTCATTACTATCAACAAAAGCCAATTGCGCTTGGTTCAGGTTCGAACCGCCAAATGATTGATATGTTGATGCAAAAATTAGATATCAAACATTACTTTAACGCCATTGTGAGTGCTGATGATGTGAAAGAACATAAACCGCATCCTGAAACCTTTTTACGCTGCGCAGAACTGGCAAAAGCTGAACCATCACGTTGTATCGTCTTTGAAGATGCTGATCTCGGCGTAAAAGCGGGATTAAATGCAGGGATGGATGTGTTTGATGTCAGAACGCGAGAGATTATTAGAGCCTAATGTGGGACATTTTCTCTTTCAGTTTTTTGGCTGATTTTTGGCAAACCCATGGCTTGTGGCTGATGTTTTTCAGCGCTTTCTTAAGTGCCACCATTTTGCCGGGTAATTCAGAAATTGTGTTTGTCTCCCTGGCTGCGCCAAAAGTATTGGTCGGGTCATTATTAAGTGCGGATATTTTCTGGCTTGTTTTTCTGGCAACTGCAGGAAACACACTAGGCAGCCTCACCACTTATTGGATTGGACGATGGTTTCCGAAAATTGACAGCAAAAATGACCGCACTTTATGGGCGATAAACAAAATACAACGCTATGGCGCCATCACTTTGTTATTGAGCTGGTTGCCTATTATCGGGGATGTATTTTGTGCGGTAGCCGGTTGGCTTCGTTTGAACTGGATTAGTTGTTTGATTTTTATGGCGATTGGAAAAGGACTGCGTTATATTGCCCTGCTCTTTTTCAGTTTACCTTTCGTGTCATAGCCATGAATAGCCTTTGTGCATAACCTGGTTGTGGGCTAGAATAAAGACGAATTGATATTCAACAGATAAAAAAACGCCCCTTATCGAGTAAGGGGCAAATAACCTAAGGAACCAATTTTATTAAAACAACTGCAAGTTGCTTGTTCTATAAGACCGACGCTAAAAAGAAAAGTTCAAAGAAATTGTAAAAAAATGTAAAAAAATTTACAAAAACTTGCAATTAATTTACAAATCACTGATTTTCAAGGAAATAAATATGCCATTACTCGACAGTTTTAAAGTGGATCACACCCGTATGAACGCACCTGCCGTGCGCGTTGCCAAAACGATGCGTACCCCAAAGGGCGATGACATCACCGTTTTTGATCTTCGTTTTTGCATTCCAAACAAAGAAATTCTTCCTCCAAAAGGGATTCACACCCTTGAGCATTTATTTGCGGGCTTCATGCGCGACCATTTAAACAATGACAATGTAGAAATCATCGATATTTCCCCAATGGGTTGCCGCACAGGTTTTTACATGTCATTAATCGGCACACCAAACGAGCAACAAGTGGCTGATGCATGGTTAGCTTCCATGAAAGATATTTTAACCGTGCAAGATCAAAACCAAATTCCTGAATTAAACAAATACCAATGTGGGACTTACACCGAGCATTCTTTAGAAGAAGCACATGATATTGCTAAAAATGTGATTGCTCGCGGTGTGGGAATTAATAAAAATGACGATTTAGCGCTTGATGAATCTTTCTTAAAATAAGGACACAACATGACAACCTTAGGTACAGCATTAACCCCGAATGCTATCAAAGTGATGATGCTTGGCTCTGGTGAATTGGGCAAAGAGGTGGTGATTGAATTACAACGTTTAGGCGTGGAAGTGATTGCCGTTGATCGTTATGAAAACGCCCCAGCACAACAAGTGGCACATCGTGCTTATACGATTTCCATGCTAGATGGGGCAGCCCTCAAAGCCTTAGTGGAAAAAGAGCGCCCAGATTACATCGTGCCGGAAGTGGAAGCCATCGCAACTGATACGCTAATTGAATTAGAAAAAGCAGGGTTTAATGTTGTTCCTACCGCCAAAGCCACCAAGCTTACGATGAATCGCGAAGGCATTCGCCGTTTAGCAGCCGAAGAGCTTGGCCTACCAACTTCACCTTATCAATTTGTCGATAACTTTGCGGACTTCCAAAGTGCGGTTGAAAAAATCGGTATTCCTTGCGTGGTGAAACCTATTATGTCCTCTTCTGGTCACGGTCAAAGCATTTTGAAATCCAAAGACGATTTACAAAAAGCCTGGGATTACGCTCAACAAGGTGGTCGCGCAGGCGCAGGACGCGTGATTGTAGAAGGGTTTGTTAAATTCGATTATGAAATCACCTTGCTCACCGTTCGCCACATTAATGGCACCAGCTTCTTAGCGCCAATCGGCCATCGTCAAGAAGATGGCGACTATCGCGAATCTTGGCAACCACAAGCCATGTCTGAAGCGGCCTTGAAAAAAGCACAAGACGTAGCAGAGAAAATTACCACTGCATTAGGTGGTCGCGGCATTTTTGGTGTAGAAATGTTTGTGTGTGGTGATGAGGTTATCTTCAATGAAGTTTCCCCGCGCCCACATGATACCGGCATGGTGACATTGATTTCTCAAGAATTATCTGAATTTGCCTTACACGCCCGTGCAATTTTAGGCTTACCTATCCCAGAAATCACCTTAATTAGCCCATCCGCTTCCAAAGCCATTGTGGTAGAAGGTCAATCGAAAAACGTGCAATTTGGCAATATCACCGAAGTATTGGCTGAACCGCACACCAATATTCGCATTTTCGGCAAAGTCGAAGTCAATGGCCATCGCCGTTTAGGTGTCTTACTTGCTCGTGATGTTTCCGTAGAAAAAGCATTAGAAAAAGTAGAGCGCGCTTACGCGAAGTTGGATGTGAAATTATAAAGTTTGCTCAACTTAAATATCGTTGAAAATAAAAAGTGCAGTCAATTTTTAAGAGGTTTTAAAACCCTTTGGAAATTGACCGCACTTTATATCTAGATATTTTAAATTATATACCTTTTAGGTAGCTAAAAATTTAAAAGCCAATAAAAACCTAACGTCAGAAAACTTAATCTTTTGGATATATTACTGAAATACCTATCCATTAAAATTCAATGATCTATTTTTTCCCTACCTAAGATTCCTAAT